>JAGTAM010000517.1 GCA_023422485.1 Pseudomonadota bacterium
CGGCTTCGCCTCGGGGTAGAACCACGAAGCGATCCAGCGGCCGGGAATGGTGCGGATCTCGGTGTTGTAGGCCTGCACCGCCTGAATGTAGTCGCGCCGCGCCACGGCGATGCGGTTCTCCGTGCCCTCGAGCTGCGATTGCAGGGCCAGGAAATTCTGGTTGGACTTGAGATCCGGATAGGCCTCGACCGAGGCGAGCAGTCGCCCGAGCGCGCCGGAGAGCTGGTTCTGGGCGTCCTGGAACTGTTTGAATTTCTCCGGATCGCTGACCGTCGAGGCATCGACCTGGATGCTGGTCGCTTTGGCCCGAGCTTCCGTCACCCGGGTCAGGGTCTCCTGCTCCTGCTTGGCGTAGCCCTTCACGGTCTCGACGAGATTCGGGATCAGGTCGGCCCGGCGCTGGTACTGGTTCTGCACCTCGCTCCAGGCCGATTTCGCCTGCTCCTCCAGGCTCGGCACCCGGTTGATCGCGCCGCAGCCGGAGAGGCAGGTTGCCAGCCAGAGCACTGCGAGGGCGGACATGATCCGCCCTAAAACAGAGGTTCGCAACGGCACTGCGCGGTCGAGGGCGAGTGACATGAAGGTGGATCTCCAGGGCGGGCTTGGCAGCAGACGTTGCCCGCGGAAATAGGAGCAACGCGCATTAACGGAAAGGGCCAACATCATCGTCTTGTATGGCGATCGGCCCAAGAGCTGTTGCCGATCATGTTGGATCGTATGCGTCGTATCCTGCCGCTGTGAGGCAGTTTCGGTAGGCGTTTGGAGTGAGGCTGTGGAAGGCCGATCGGATGGCCGCTTTCAGATCGGGAAGCGTCCGCGCGGCGGCTTTGCGCAGGTCGGCTTTAAGTTTGGCGAAGACGTGCTCGATCGGGTTGAAGTCCGGCGAGTAGGGCGGAAGGTAGAGCAGCTTGGCGCCCACCGCCTGGATCGCTTCGCGCACGCCGGCCACCTTGTGAGCGCCGAGGTTGTCCATGATCACCGTGTCACCTCGCTTCAGCACGGGCACCAGGGTGTCGGTGACGTAGGCCCGGAAGCGCCCGCCATTGGTGGCCCCGTCGAACAAGGCCGTGGCCGTCACCCCGCTTGTGCGCAAGGCGGCGGTGACGGTGGCCGTCTTCCAATGCCCATGCGGAGCCGCGACGCGGCAGCGCTCGCCGCGCGCAGCCCAGCCGTAGCGGCGCAACATGTGGGTGGTGGTCGCCGTCTCGTCGAGGAAGACGAGGGTGTCGGGATCGAGTTCGTCCTGAGCCTCGAACCAGTCCTCGCGCTCGGCCTTCACGTCCGGCCGCTGCTGCTCGGCGGCGTGGAGCGTGTTTTTTTTTGTGCGTGATGCGGTGGCGCTTGAAGAAGCGCGACAGGCCGCTCTCGCTGGTGGCGATGCCGCGCTCGGCCAGCAGGGCGCGCAACGCCGAGAGGATCGGGTCGGCATGGGCTTCCACGTGCTGCGAGCGCCGGTCGCCGCCCTGCGGCTTGGCTGCCACTCGGCCTTCCCGCTCGAAGCTCTCCTGCCAGCGAATGGCGCTGGCGGGACTGCCCCCGAACCGCAAGTCTGCCTGACGGCGCGAGGCACCCTCGGACACGGCCTTCACGACCCGCTCACGCAGATCCGATGACAATGGTGACCCCATTGATCCTCCTGTCGAGGATCACAGGGAATCAGATCACCTCGCGCCAGGGAACCCCAACCGACTCACAGCGATCAGCAACAGCTCTAAGGGGGCGGCCAATCGGCTTTGCAATTCATCTAAAAAGTGAGGATAAAGGAAAGCGGGACGAGGCTCTGGCTTCCGGCTCAGTGCAGTGATGAAGTGTTCGGCTCGCTTCGCTGGCCAAGCCCCATATTTCTGAGCGCAATACATTTCGCGACGAGTGTCGCTTCAAAGGGCTATAATCAGTAGTTCATGTCCTGTCCCACTGTGACGGCCAAGGACAGGAGTAGTCCTTCGATCACTTGGTCGAGACGGTCGCCGGGTGTCGAATGCCCTCTTTAGCGAGAGGCGATATGGTCTTAAGGGTCTTCAGCCTTTGATGAGGTCGTTACGTTTCTGGGCGCGCGGCTCCCGGGTGGCGGTCAGGAGTTTACACGATGGCATTGCCAATTTGTTCAGAATTATTTGGAGAATCGCTTGTTGTGCTCGATAGTCCAGGTATTAATAGTTATGACGAGTGTATTTTTCGACCAATGTCAAAAAAATTGTTCCTTGATAGAGACGATAGTTGGGGTTTGTACTCAGCAGATGGTCGAATTATCAGTGAGGCTGCTTATCGAAGGGGGGCTTCAAATGAGCTCATAGGTCAGCGTGAGTTGTATGTTGATAATAGTGATGCTGTAGAAAGCGATGAAACTTGTATTTATTTTGGGCCAATTATTCCTCATTATGGGCATTTCCTAGTGACTAGCCTTGCTAGGCTTTGGGCTCTCTCAGGCGAGCTGAAAAAGGGGAGAAAATTGCTCGCTCATAGTGATCATACACCAGAGGATTATTTTGCGAACCCTTACATGGGCCCTTTGTTGAGGGCGGCGGGCCTCTCGATCGAGGATTTCATCTCGCCAATTGCTGTGACACGTTTTAAAAATGTTTTAGTTCCTTCTCCGGCATTTGTAGAGCAGCGCTGGGCATCTTCCTCATATGTTGGGCCAGTGCATGAGATTGGGCGCGCGTTGCTGGGCGGAGTAATTCCGGAAAAAACGGATCGGTTCGCTTACCTTTCAAAATCAAGACTGCCTAAAGGATCAGTCTCAAAAATAACCAACGAGGATGTTTTTGAAAAATCACTTATTTGTTCGGATTTTGACATAATCTATCCTGAAGAACTGACTTTGGCCCAACAAATATCAATATTTTATAAATACAAGGTCGTGGTAGGATTTGTAGGATCGGCTTTCCATACTCAGATATTGTGCGAAAATCCTTCAGAAATATACGGATTATCGATAGAGCCTTATGTCAATTCTAATCTCGTTCTCCTTGATCGGCTCAACAGTGTTCGAGGTGCCTATCTCGACTCGACACAGCACCTCATTGCCGTACAAGAGGAAGGGTATCTCATATCGAGGCGGATCAAGGATCCGGATTTCTTGGCTCGGGAAGTTGCCTCCGCCGTTGGCGCGAGATCACCTAACGTGCAATCTGCGGCACCTTTGCACTCTTCAAGAAAGAGCGGAAGTTCGAGCATGTCACTTTTCTCGCATTTTCTCGACAACAGCGGTCGGCCCATCCATAAGAGCGGGCATTATTTTTTCGCTTACGAGCGGCATTTTGCGAAGTACAGGGGGCAGCCCTGTACTTTCCTCGAAATCGGTGCAGGCAATGGAGGGTCTTCACAGATGTGGAAGCGGTGGCTCGGACCGCTTGCTCGTATCGTAACGATCGATATTAACCCCGTCTGCTTGCAGTATGGGGATGAGCAGGTCGAGGTGCGGATCGGCGATCAATCCGACCCCGCTTTCTTGCAGTCCCTGATCAATGAATTTGGGTCTTTTGATGCAGTCCTAGATGACGGAAGTCATCACATGGATCACGTGCCTGCTACGTTCGAGTTTCTGTATCCTCGCATCGCGCCGAATGGCGTTTATATGATAGAGGATATGCATACAGCGTATTGGAGCAATTATGGTGGTGGGCTAGGTGCGCCTAGCTCGATGGTTGAGAAGTTCAAGCATATGATCGACAAGCTCAACGCGGCTCACATTCATGACGGAAGTCTACCAATTGATGATTTTACTAGATCAATACTTGCGATGACGGCCTATGATAGCATTCTCGTTTTCGAGAAAGCTTCTTTCGCCAATAAGATTATGCGGATCGTCGGCGACGAGAATCTGCGCGTGAACTACTGATGAAATTCGCCTGCCGATTGTTCGATCGAACGGCCGCTTCCGGTCGAAGCTGATCAGGCAATAGCGTGTGCGAAATGGATCGGTTCGCGGTGGGGTGCCTCATGGCAGATTCTGAGAGCTTCTTACCTGCAATCGCTTCCTTAAAGCCTGCCATGGACAAAGCGTTAAAACCTGAAAGCCGGCGATCTCCGGCCGGCCCCCGCATCACCATCACCTACTGCACCCAGTGCCAGTGGCTCCTGCGGGCGGCGTGGATGGCGCAGGAACTCCTCTCGACCTTTCGCGACGATCTCGGTGAGGTCGCCCTGCGGCCCGGCACGGGCGGGGTGTTCGTGATCGCCTTCGATGAGGAGGTCATCTGGGAGCGCGTGCGTGACGGCGGCTTTCCGGATGTGAAGGTGCTCAAGCAGCGGGTGCGGGATCGGATCGATCCGGGACGGGATCTCGGTCATGTCGATCGGGCCGGGCGGGACGGCTGAGCCGGGACGGTTGGCACGCGGGCCCGCGCTGGGGCATGATGGGCGGGCGCCACTCTTCGAACATCATTCAGGCCAACGCCGCGGGACGCCTTGATCCGACGCATGCTCTCCCGGCTCGGCCAGCGTGGCTTCTCCACGCAGTTCTATCTCATCATGCTCGTGATCGCGCTGATCGGTCCGGGCCTGATCTTCACCGCCATCCTGCTGACCCGCTACGCCGCCACCGAACGCGCCCGCTTCGAGCAGGATGCCCGGGAGAACGTGCGCGGGATCGCCCTGTCGATCGACCGAGACACAGCCGGGCTCGTCTCGGTGCTGCAGACGCTCGCCACCTCACCGCGGTTGAAGGATGGCGAGTTCGCCAATTTCGAGAATCAGGCCCGTCTGGTGCGCGAGGCGATCGGCCTCGATCTCGTGCTGCGCCGGCCGGACGGACAGCAGATCGTCAACACGGCCCTGAAGCCGGGGGCGCCCCTGCCGGTGACGACGCTGCCGATCGACCGCGAACTCATCGACGGCGGGCAGCGCTCCATGGTCACCGGCTATCTCGCGGGGGCGACGCCCGATCAGGCGCACTACGCCGTCGCCCTGCCCGTACGGATCGATGACCGCGTCGCCTTCATCCTCAGCTTCGCAGTGCCCCTGAATCGCATCGCGGGCATCCTCGCCCGCGAGCAGGTCCGGGGCTGGGTTACCGGTGTCTCCGATCGGGACGCCGTCGTACTCGCACGCCTGCCCGAGATGCCGGGCGTGGTCGGGCATCCCCGGTTGGCGACGTTGCGCCAGACCGCGACGGGCACGCCCGGTGTCTGGGAGGGGCGCGATCGCAACTTCAAGCCCGTCACCGTGGTCGAGGCGCGCTCGCGCCTGAACGGCTGGACCGTGGGGGCGAGCATCCCGCGCGAACTGGTCGATGCGCGGCTGCGGCGCTGGATCTGGGCCTTCGGCGGCTTCGGGCTTCTCGTGCTCGCCACCTCCTCGGTGCTCGCCGTTCATCTGTGGTCGCGGGTCTCGAAGCCGCTGCGGCAGCTCGCGGCCTCGGGACCGGCGCTCGCCCGGGGCCAAGCGATCCCGCGGGTCGCCTCGCCGATCCACGAAATCCGCCGCCTCGCCGACGTGCTCTCAGAAGCTTCGCTGCGGCTGCGCACCCGCAGCGAGGAGCGCGACCGGGCGCTCGCCGAGACCCAGCGCGGCCTCACGGCCCTGCGCGAGAGCGAGGCGCGGTTCCGCCACATGGCCGATTCGGCCCCGGCCCTGATCTGGATGACCGACGAGACCGGCGAGGTGGTCTTCGCCAACATGCATTTCGACCACCTGTTCGGCCGCCCCGCCTCGGAGATGTCCGGCGGCGGCTGGGAGTCGATCGTGCATCCGCCGGATCTGCCGGCCTTCCGGGCGACGTTCCAGGAGGCGTTCGAGCACCGGCACCCGTTCCGGGCGGAGATGCGGGTGATCGATCGCAACGGCGAGATCCGGTGGCTGCGCTGCGAGGGCGTGCCGCGGCTCGATGATCACGGCACCTTCCTCGGCTTCACCGGCTGCAACGTCGACGTTACCGACGCCAAGCGGGCCGAGGAGCATTTGCGCCTGCTCATCAACGAACTGAACCACCGGGTGAAGAACACGCTCGCCACCGTCCAGTCGATCGCCATGCAATCCCTGCGCGGGCTCGATGGGGAGGAGGCACAGATGGCCAAGGCCGCCTTCGAGGCGCGGCTGCTGGCGCTCGCCCGCGCCCACGACGTGCTGACCCGCGAGAGCTGGGAGGGCGCCGAGCTGAAGACCGTGGTGGCGGACGCGATCCGTCCGCTGGAGGCGGCCGAGGGGCAGGATTCGCGCTTCGCGGTTTCGGGCCCGCGCCTGCGGCTCGCGCCGCGGCTGGCTCTGTCCATCGCCATGGCCCTGCACGAACTCGGCACCAACGCCGTGAAGTACGGTGCGCTCTCCAGGGAGGGCGGCCGGGTGACGATCACCTGGACCGTGCAGCGCCGGCCGGACCTGTTCCTCTCCCTGCGATGGAGCGAGAGCGGCGGACCGCCCGTCACCCCGCCGACCCGCCGCGGGTTCGGCTCGCGCCTGATCGAGCGCAGTCTCGCCCGCGAACTCGCGGGCAAGGTCGAGCTGCATTACGAACCCGACGGCGTGATCTGCACCATCGAGGCGCCGGTGCCCCCGCCGGGCCTGCTGGAGCGGAAGGGCGGAACGCAGCTCGCCGCCACGAAGCCGCTGCCCCTCGCGGGGTAAACCGCTCCCGGAGCGACCCGCGCGGGCTCTTACTGGAACGTCATCGGATCCGGCCCGATCCGCCCATCGGTCCGGTCGAGCTCGGCGATGGCCGCGTGGTCCTCTTCCGTGAGGGCGAAGCCGAACACGTCGATATTCGCGTGCATTCGGGCGGGCGTCGCGGATTTCGGGATCGTCACGAAGCCGTTCTCGATGTGCCAGCGCAGAACCACCTGGGCCGGGCTGCGCCCGAGGCGATCGGCGATCCGGGTGATGACGGGATCGTCCAGCAGCTGGGCCTGTCCCAGGGGGCTCCAGGCCTCGGTGACGATGCCGAGCCGGGCATGGGCCGCCCGCAGGGCATGCTGCTGGAAGCGCGGATGCAGTTCGATCTGGTTGAGGGCCGGGGTGATGCCGGTCTCGCTCACGAGCCGGTCGAGCTGGTCCTCGGTGAAGTTCGAGACGCCGATCGAGGCCGCACGGCCTTCCTCGCGCAGGCGGATCAGGGCTCTCCACGTGTCGAGATAGAGCCCCCGGTCGGGGCAGGGCCAGTGGATCAGGTAGAGATCAATCCGCTCGAGACCGAGCCGGGCGAGGCTCTCGTCGAAAGCCCGCATCGCCGCGTCGTAACCTTGGCTGTCGTTCCAAAGCTTCGTCGTCACGAAGACCTCGGCGCGCGACACCACCGTTTCGCGCAGGCCGCGCCCGACGCCGGCTTCATTGCCGTAGGCCGCGGCGGTGTCGATCGAGCGGTAGCCGCTGCCGAGCGCCGTGCCGACGAGGGCCGGCGTCTCGGCTTCTTGCAAACGCCAGACGCCAAAGCCGAGTTGAGGGATGGACCGTCCGTCGTTGAGGGCGATCTGCGGGACGGGATCGGGGGCTGCCATGGCGTCTTTGTTCTCATGCGCGGCCCGGGCGAAGAGCCGGGGGCGGGGCCGAGAGAATCGGCATGATCCTGCCTGCCGTACAGGCATCCTTCCGAGGGGGCAGGCCTGCGCACGCGTCAGGGCCCGTTCCGGGCGGCCTCCTCCACCGATTCGGGATCGGGCATCCGGACGAGGTGCAGATAGGCCGGATCGAAGTCGCAGAAACTCCGCAGGCGGGCGACATTGGGGATATAGAGCTGGCGGTCCTTCAACTGGATCAATCCGGCCAGTCGCAGGTCGCGCAGGATGCGGCTCACGTGGATCGTCGTGATGCCGAGGATGTCGGCAAGCATCGGCTGGGTCAGGGGCAGCGGGCAGTCCCGTTCTCCGGCGGCGCCGACGAGTTGTTGACGCAGCAGCAGCTCGCAGAACAGGTGGGCAATGCGTTTGTCGGCGGGGCGCTGGCCCATGCTGGCGAGCCATTCCCGCAGGATGCTCTCATCGACGAGAGTCGCCCACCACAGGGCTCGGGCGAGGCGGGAATCGTGGAAGACCAGAGAATCGACCCGCTCCTGAGGGATATCGGCGACGATGCAGGGGGTCAGCGCAGCGATGTAATGGTCGGATGGGCCGAGCACGATCGATTGCAGATCACAGAAATCGCCGGGCAGGAGCAGGCCGATGATCTGGCGCTGCCCGTCATCGATGATCTTGTAGCGGAAGGCGAAGCCTTCGAGGATGAGGTGGACGCCAGCCGCCACGTCGCCCGCCCGCACGATGTCCTGCTGTGGGTCCAGGCTGCGCTTGACCCTGGCCAGATCGGCGAGCAGGGCCCGGTCTCCGGAGTCGAGGTCCGGGCCGTGGCGAAGCCTGAGGATCAGGGGGTTGCGGCGTGAAGGCAGCACGGTCGCGTCCATGGACGCTCAACGCGGAACGCCCCGTTCCGTGCCATGGAAACGCGATGGCATCCTGCGGGAAACCGTCCTCGGCACCTGGTGTTCCCGCAAGCCCGTCGATCGTCCGCCGGGTCTCAGGCGGCCTTCCAGCGCCGGGCGGTGTGGTTGCCGAAGGCGCGGGCGTAGAGGTTGCAGTAGTTCAGGGCCGCCCCATCCCAGCCGAAGGAGCGGGACATGGCGCTGCGGCGCATGGTGTTGAGGCGCTTCTTCTGGCCGAAGGTCTCGAAGGCGCGGCGGATCGCCGAGGTCAGTCCCCGCGGCGAGGCCTCGCCGAAGGTGAAGCCGGTCACCCCGTCCTCGACCGTATCGTTGAGCCCGCCGGTGCGGCGCACGATCGGCAGGGAGCCGAAGCGTTGCGCGTACATCTGCGCCAGGCCGCAGGGCTCGAAGCGCGACGGCATCAGCAGAAAGTCGCTGCCGGCGAAGATGCGGCGCGCTTCCGTTTCGCGAAAACCGACATGGACGCCGACATTCTCAGGATGGCGCCCGGCGAGATCGCGCAGGGCCTCCTCGAACCGGCCCTCGCCCTGGCCGATCACCACGAGCTGCCCGCCTTCGGCGACGATCGATTCGGCGGCACCGATGCTGAGATCGATGCCCTTCTGATGCACGAGGCGCGAGACGATGGCAAAGAGCGGCCCGCGGGAGACCGCCATGCCGAAAGCTCTTCGCACCTCGTCGGCGTTGGCGCGCTTGCCCTTCCAATCGTCAGGCTCGAAGCGGGTGGCGAGATGCGGGTCGGTGCGCGGGTCCCAGCTCTCGTCGATGCCGTTGAGGATGCCGGTGAGCCGCCCCTGCGCGGCGCGGGTGCGCAACAGGCCGTCGAGGCCGCAGCCGCCCTCGGGCGTCGTGATCTCGCGGGCATAGGTCTCGCTCACCGTGGTGACGTGCGAGGCGTGATAGATGCCGGCCTTCAGGAAGGAGAGCTGCCCGTAGAACTCCACGCCGTCCATCTGGAAGGCGTAGTCCGGCACGCCGATCCGCCCGAGATTGTCGCGGTGGAACAGGCCCTGATAGGCGAGGTTGTGGATCGTCAGCACGCTCGGCCGGCGGATGCCGAGCCAGGACATGTAGGCCGGCGCCAAGGCCGTCTGCCAATCGTTGAGATGAAGCAGGTCGGCCGACCAGAGGGGGTCGATCCCGGCGGCGAGCTCCGCCGCCGCGCGGCTCAGGCGGGCAAACCGCAGGTCGTTGTCGCCGAAATCGCCGTCCGCGTCGCCGTAGGGCGTGCCGTCGCGCTCGTAGAGGTCGGGCGCGACGAGGACGTAGACGCCGAGCCCGTCCGGCGTGGTGCCGTAGCCGAGTTCACAGGCCGGTACGCTGGCGAAAGCGCCGAACCGGCCGATCATCGTCAGATTCTCGAGGCCGGCGAGCACCCGCGCGTAGCCGGGAATGAGGACGCGGACATCGTAGTGGCGGCGCAAGGCCCGGGGCAGGGCGCCCGCGACTTCGCCGAGACCACCGGTCTTCACGAAATCCGCCATCTCGGGGGTGGCGTAGAGGATGCGGGGAAGGAGTGCGTTGCCGAGTCTCGGATCGGGTTCGAAGGCGGAGATCGGCGGCGGCGGCTCGGCGACCGGGCGCGCACCGAGATCCACGTAAGCCATCGACTCGCCCCCGCCCCACCTGCGCCGCTGTTGGTAAGCGGGACCCGCCGCTGCTGCGCTCGGCATTGAAATGCTCCGGGAGGCAATCCGTTCCGTTGCATCGCACAATTCAGACCACGTTCAGACCGATATCTTTGATCCGGGTCCTGCGTTGCCATCATGGGTTGTCTGCGTTGCGAGCATGTGTCGACATGCCTGCGCATTCATCCCGTGCCCGGCTGGGTCGAATGCGCCGGTTGCGGCGCAGCGTGCTGGCAGCGAGAGGCTGCTACGGCCTTGCCCCGAACGGTGGCCGCCGGATATCGGAAAAGGCCGATGCGTAAACAGAGAGCTGGTGCATCGTCCGGACAGGCTGTTGCTGCTTTCAGAATGAGCCGATGCTCGGCCCGCCGGCTGGGCTCAGGATGATCCCTTCGTCCGGTCCGAGGCGGAGGTTGCCCTTGACGCTATCACCCGTCCGTCCGGCGTGGGTCGAGAGCAGGATGGTCCAGGCGCCACTGCCATCCAGGGGCACCCGCCATTCCCGAGTGCTGAAATTGAGCAGGATGCGCAGGGTTTCATCACCCGTAGAACGCTCGAAACCGAACACCTCGGCAGCAAGATCCGCATCCAAGCCGAGGCCGCGCCAGGCGCCGATCGAGAGAGCCGGATGATCCCGGCGCAAGGACAGCAGCCGGCGGTACAAGGTCAGGATCGAGCGGGAATCGTCGCGCATCGTCTCGACGTTGCGCCGATCCGCATCCGCGCTGAGCGGCAGCCAGGGCGTGCCGGTGGTGAAGCCCGCATTCGGCGCGTCCTCCCATTGCATCGGCGTGCGCTCGGGGTCGCGCCCGTGGCCGGGCTCGTTGCGGCCCCACGGGTCCCGGGCCTGCTCGGGCGACACCGGGACGTGTCCGAGGCCGATCTCGTCACCGTAATAAAGGGTCGGGGTGCCGCGTAGCGTCAGCAGCAGCATCGCCGCGACCCGCGCCTGTGCCTCACCGACGCGTGCGGCGATGCGGGGCTGGTCGTGATTGCCGAGCACCCAGTTCGGCCAGCCGCCCTCGGGCAAGGCCGCCTCGTATTCCGAGACCAGGGCCGCCACCGCGTCGGCGCGCCACGGCGTCTGGATGAGCTGGAAGTTGAAGGGGAGGTCGGCCCCGCTGAGATCCGGCCCGTAATAGGCCATCAGCCGCTCGATCGGCAGGTAGATCTCGCCGATCAGCACCCGCTCGCCAAAGTCGCGCAGCACCGCGCGCATTCCACCGATGACGTCGAGCACCTCGGGCCGGTCGCAGGAATAGACCTGATGGAAGCGGTTGATCCCGGCCTGATGCGGTTCGAAGTCGGGATTGTGCGGATTGTCGCGGAATCCCTCGTCCTTGATCAGGTGCCAGATCACGTCGACGCGGAAGCCGTCCACGCCGCGCGCGAGCCAGAAGCGCAGCACGTCGTGCATCGCCGCCCGCACTTCCGGATTGCGCCAGTTCAGGTCCGGCTGCTCGGCCAGGAAGGCGTGATAGTAGTACTGGCCGGTGGCCGGATCGCGGGTCCAGGCCGGCCCACCGAAATTCGAGAGCAAGTTGTTGGGCGGGCCGCCGTCGGGGGCCGGATCGCGCCAGATGTACCAGTCGCGCTTGCGTGCCTCGCGGCTCGCCCGGCTCTCGGCAAACCACGGATGCTCGATCGAACTGTGGTTGGGCACGAAATCGAGGATCACCTTCAGGCGCCGCCGATGTGCCTCGCCGATCAGGGTGTCGAAATCCGCCAGGGTGCCGAACAGCGGGTCGACGGCGCAGTAATCGGCCACGTCGTAGCCGAAATCGGCCATCGGCGAGCGGTAGAACGGCGAGATCCAGACCGCATCGACGCCGAGCCATGCGAGGTAGTCCAGCCGCGCCGTGATCCCCCGAAGATCGCCGACGCCGTCACCGTCCGTGTCCTGGAACGAGCGCGGATAGACCTGATAGACTGTCCCGCTCTGCCACCAGACCGCCTCGGAGCCGCTCGTCCCGGACATCGGACCTGACATCGGACCTCCCGCCATGACGCTGCCGGCACCGCGCGCACCCGGCCAGAGGAGTGCGTAGGGCCGTTCAGCAAGCCTTCAAGCGGTGGATGCCATTTCTCGCGCGGGCCTTGGGATGACACGAAAGCGTTGTGTCTAACGTGACACAGACGTGCGGGCACACAGCTTGCGAACGACGTGTTTGCACGCATGTGTCTCGACAAGTCGGGTCACCGGCAACACCATGGTCCGGCAGGGCGACAGGCCACGTCGCGGATCATCGTGCCGCCGCAAGAAGAGGGCAGGATCTGCGTTGAACCGAAATGCTTCAGCTGCTTCGGCTGCAACGAAGGGGGAATTTCAGGTGCTGAAAGAAGCTCCGTCCGCTCGCGACAGAAATGACGAAGCGGACACATCCGCTTCATCGGCGAAGACGGCGAAGGCCGCCGCTACCTTTGTTAAGCCGCGCGAGATCGCCGATGCCGATACCGTCGTGGCCTTGCGCGAGGACATCCGCGCCAAGCTCGTCTACGCGATCGGCAAGACGCCCGAGGCCGCCCGCGAGCGCGACTGGTTCGCCGCCACCGCGCTGGCGTTGCGCGACCGGATCGTCGATGCCCGCGACCGGGCCCAGGCCGGCACCGTGCCGGACAAGCGGGTCTACTACCTCTCGCTCGAATTCCTGATCGGCCGGCTCCTGTCGGATGCGATGAACAATCTCGGCC
>JAGTAM010000581.1 GCA_023422485.1 Pseudomonadota bacterium
GCGTATGCGCCCCGAGCGCATCACCGTCGGCGAGGTGCGCGGACCGGAAGCCTTCGACCTGCTGCAGGCGATGAATACCGGCCACGACGGCTCGATGGGCACGCTGCACGCCAACTCCCCGCGCGAATGCCTCGCGCGTATCGAGTCGATGATCACCATGGGTGGCTTCTCGCTGCCATCGCGGACGCTTCGCGAGATGATCACCGGCTCCGTCGACGTCATCATCCAGGCGATGCGCATGCGCGACGGCTCGCGGCGCATCACCCACATCACGGAGGTGATGGGGATGGAGGGCGACGTCATCATCACCCAGGATCTGTTCGTCTACGATGTGCTCGGCGAAGACGCGAACGGGCGTCTGATCGGCCGCCACCGCTCGACGGGCATCGGCCGCCCGCGCTTCTGGGAGCGGGCGCGTTACTACGGCGAGGAGCGGGCGCTGGCCGCGGCCCTCGACGCCGCCGCCGATACCGTGGAGCAACCGCTGTGAGCGCGCTCAACGCCCCCCTCGCGGCCGGCCTCGTGGCGGTGGCCGCCGGCTCGCTCGCCTACGTGTTCTTGATGCCCTTGCTCGCCGGCGAGCGCCGGGCCGAACAGCGGCGCAAGGCTCTGGGCCAGCCGCGCTCGGTGCTGGCCGAGCGCGGCGCCGCCGCCAACCGCCGCGAGCAGGTTGCGAAAAGCCTCAAGGAGCTGGAGGCCAAGAAGGACAAGACCAAGGTCACCCTCGAGCTGCGCATCGCCCGCGCCGGTCTCGATTGGACACGCCAGAAATACTACGTCGTCTCCGGGATCATGGCGGCCGTCCTCGCGCTCGCCGCCATCCTCGTCTCCCAGAACGTGATCGTCGGTCTTCTCGCCCTTTTTGCCGGCGGATTCGGCCTGCCCGCCTGGATGCTCAAGTGGCGGCAGAAGCGGCGTGTCGCGGCCTTCGTCGAGGAATTGCCCAACGCGATGGACGTGGTGGTGCGCGGCCTGCGTTCCGGCATCCCGCTGGGCGACTGCCTGCGCATGATCTCGCGCGAGGCGAAGGAGCCGCTGCGCAGCGAGTTCCGCGTGGCGATCGAGGCGCAGGCACTCGGCCTGCCGATGTCGGACGCGATCCTGCGCATGTATGAGCGGGTGCCCGTGACCGAGGTGAATTTCTTCTCGATCGTGATCGGCATCCAGCAGAAGGCCGGCGGCAACTTGTCAGAGGCACTCAGTAACCTGTCGCGGGTGCTGCGCGAACGCAAGAAGATGGCCGGCAAGATCGACGCGATGAGTATGGAGGCCAAGGTCTCTGCGGGCATCATCGGCGCGCTGCCGTTCCTCATCGGCGGCGGCACCTACCTGTCGAGCCCGGATTACACCTCGCTTCTGTGGACCACTTCGATCGGCAAGATCGCCCTGGTGATCTCCGGCTTGTGGATGCTGGCCGGCGTCCTGGTGATGAAGAAGATGATCAGCTTCGACGTCTGATCCGGCCTTGGGCGGGCGGCGGGGACGGCAACCTTGTGCCCCGCCGAGGGTGCATGTCGATGGGGACGGAGGCGCGAGCCGCGCCGTGAGGGACGGGCTGGACTGGGATGCTGGATGACTTCGTCAACACCGCGCTCGCCCCGCGCACCGTCGCCGCGGTGCTGACCGGCATCGCCGCCGCCGCCACGGTTTTCACCCTGGTTCAACCTCTGCTCGAGGGCGATCAGCTCGCCAAGCGGATGAAGCTCGTCAGCGACGAGCGCGAGCAGATCCGCCAGCGCGAGCGCGAGCGGCTCAACAGCCGTGCAAGCCTGCGCGTCGAGCCGAAGGCCTACATGAAGCGGGTCGTCGAGCAGTTCAATCTCAGCCGCTGGCTCGGCACGGAGACGGCCAAGGCCAAGCTGGTCCAGGCGGGGTATCGCGGGACCAGTGCGGAGACCGCCTTTCTCTTCTTCCGCCTCGTGATGCCGATCGTCCTCACGGCCGTCGCCTTGTTCTACCTGTTCGTGCTGGAGGTCCTCGATCAGCCCCTGGCGATCCGGGCCGGCCTCGTCCTGGCCGCCGGGTTCGTCGGGCTCAAGCTGCCGGAAGTCTACCTCTCGAACATCACGACCAAGCGGCAGGCCGAGATCCGCCGCGCCTGGCCCGATGCCCTCGACCTGTGCCTGATCTGCGTCGAATCCGGCATGTCGGTCGAGAACGCCTTTCGACGGGTCAGTCTGGAGATCGCGAGCCAATCGACCGTGCTCGCCGAGGAGCTGGCGCTGCTGACCGCCGAGCTGTCGTTCCTTCCCGAGCGGCGGGTCGCGTACGAGAACCTTGCCCTGCGCACGGGTCTCGAGATCGTCAAGTCACTCACCACGGCGCTGATGCAGGCCGAGCGCTACGGTACGCCGGTGGGGCAGGCGTTGCGCGTGCTGGCGCAGGAGAGCCGTGATTTCCGCATGACGGAGGCCGAGAAGAAGGCCGCGGCGCTGCCGCCGAAGCTGACCGTGCCGATGATCCTGTTCTTCCTGCCGGTGCTCTTCGTCGTGCTCCTGACGCCCGCCGGGATCCAGGCCTACGCGCTGATGAAGTGAGCCCGCTCCCGAGGGGAGGGCCTTCGAAGTCATCCCCGGATGCGCTTGGCCGTTCGATGATGTAGCCACGCGCGGACCTTTTCCGCGACGCGGCATCCCATGGCTCTGATTTCCTTCGACGACCTCGCTCCCGGCCAGGAGTTCACGGCCGGGCCGATCACGGTGAGCCGGGACGAGCTCGTCGCCTTCGCCCGCCGGTACGATCCCCAACCCTTCCACCTCGACGAGGCGGCAGCGAAAGACACCTTCGTCGGCACCCTGATCGGCTCGGGCTGGCAGACGGCCGCGCTCGGCATGCGCCTTCTCGCGCAGGCCCTGGTGTCGAACGCCACCTCGATGGGGTCGCCCGGCATCGCGGCCCTGCGCTGGCTGAGACCCGTCCTGTCGGGGGATACCCTGAGCGCCGTGGTGCGCGTCGAGGAGGTCCGCCCCTCGTCCTCGAAGCCCGACCGCGGCATGGCGCGGCTCGCGATGACGCTGACCAACGGGCGCGGCGAGGCGGTGATGACGCAGGCCTTCGCGGTCCTGTTCGCCCGCGCCGGCGCCGTGCCGGCACCCCGTCCGGTCGAGTTGGCGACGGAGAAGGACCCCGTGCCGGAGCCCGATGACGCGGTGCCGCTGCCCTTCCTGGCGGAGGCCGAACTCGGCGTAACCCGCGAGCTCGGTGTCGATCGCTTCGAGGCAGACGATATCATCGCCTTCGCGCGTGCCTACGATCCGCAGATCTTCCATCTCGATCCGCAAGCGGCGCGGGCCACGCATTTCGGCGCGCTCTGCGCCTCGGGCTGGCAGACGGCGGCCGTCTGGATGAAGCGGCTCAACGCGACCTTCGCCCGCGACATTGCGCTGACCGCCCGCACCGGGCCGGTGCCGCAGCTCGGTCCCTCGCCAGGCTTCAAGGACCTGAAATGGCTCCGGCCGGTCTATGCCGGCGACACGATCCGTTACAGCAGCACGCTGATCGACCGGCGCGCCTCCGCATCGCGGCCCGGTTGGGGCATCGCCCCGCACCACAACACGGCCGAGAACCAGCGCGGCGAACCGGTTTTCGAGTTCACCGGCACGGTGTTCTGGCAGTGGGAGCCACCGGCTGCATGAGCGTTCCTTCTATGAGCGCCCCCTCCGCTCGCCGAATCCTGACCGCGAGTTTCGTCGGCACTGCGATCGAGTTCTACGACTTCTACATCTACGCCACCGCCGCCGCGCTGGTGATCGGGCCGATCTTCTTCCCCCAGGGCGAGCCCGGCGTTCAGACGCTCCAGGCGTTCGCCACCTTCGCCATCGCCTTCCTCGCCCGGCCGGTCGGGGCGGCGGCCTTCGGCCATTTCGGCGACCGGATCGGCCGCAAGGCGACGTTGGTCGCCTCGCTGATGATCATGGGGGTGTCCACGGTCCTGATTGGCTGCCTGCCGGGCTATGCCAG
>JAGTAM010000594.1 GCA_023422485.1 Pseudomonadota bacterium
CCGGGCTTCACGTTGTGACGGCGGGCGTAGAGGGCGATGCGGCGCTCGAAGCTGCGGTCGTGGGCGAGCGCGTGCGGGCGGGGGCCGACGAGCGACATGTCGCCCCGGATCACGTTGATGAGCTGGGGCAGCTCGTCGAGGTTGGTCCGGCGCAGCAGGGCACCGATGCGGGTGATGCGGTCGTCGTTGCGCGAGGCCTGCCGGAAGGGCGCGTCGGGAGCAGCCTTCATGCTGCGGAACTTGAAGACGCCGAAGGCTTCCTGATTGAAGCCGTAACGCCGCTGCCGGAAGAAGACCGGTCCGGGGCTGTCGAGCTTGATCAGCACGGCAAGCGCGACGAACAGGGGGGCGAGGAGCAGAAGCCCGATGCCGGCCAGCGTCACGTCGAAGGCGCGCTTGAGCAGGACCTCGCCGACGGAGAGCGGACGGCGACCGATATTGATGCCCGACAGGCGGCCGACCCGGGCGACCTGCAGGTCGGGAAAGCGGTCCATCATCGTGCCGGGCCGCAGGTGCAGGGCGGCGGGCACTCGCAGGAACGCGTCGATGCAGCGCTCGATGTCGGCGGGCTCCGACCAGGGCACCAGCACGAACACGTCATCCGGCCGCAGGAAACGCACCACCGAGACCGCAAGGTCGAGATCCTCGGCGAGCAGGGTTTCGGCGCTGGCCGAGCCGGAGGCGGGATCGAAGCGGCGCAGGTAGCTCGTGCCCACGATGCGCAGTCCCAGCGCATCGACGTCGTTGTTGGCGTAGAAATTCGTCACGTCCTCCTCGTAGCCGACGAGGTGGACGCGGCTGACCGACGGAGAGGCCGAGGTGCTGCTGCGGCGAACCAGCGCCACCGCCGCCGCGCGCACGAGGATCGTGACCGGCAGGCCGGTGAGGAAGAAGGCGACCGAGGCGACGCGGGAGAAATCTTGTGTCGTCTTCGTCGCGAAGCCGGCCAGCAGGGCGACCGCCCAGGCCATCAACCAGAGCGTCGCCCGGCGCTGCCCATGCGGCGCCTGCGACAGGCAGCGCTCGATGCTGTACTCGCCGCGGACGAGGTTGGTCACCACCACGATCAGGGCGAGGAAGCCGGCGGTCTGAAGGTTCATGCTCTGCGTCAGCGAGATCATCACCCCGTCGCCGAGATAGGCGTGATAGGCCGCATCCACCGCGAAGCCGACCGCGAGGATCGCCATGAGATCGGCGGTGAGCAGCGCGGCCGAGATGCCGACGCGCAGGGCCGTGCGCCGCCGCTGCGGCAGAAGCGCGGCCCATACGGAACGGCGCGCCCGGTCGCCGGGCAGGCGCTGGTACTGCTGGGGGGGGCGCTCGTGAAACATGTGTCCCGCGTTGTGCTGCCCTGAGGCGATGATCTGTCCCGAAGCGGGACGTTTCCGGTCGCCGCCCTCGGTGGTCCGGGTCCCTGCGCAAGCCGCGCACCGGATCCGTCCGGGCGACGAATCGGGGCGCCAGCGGGCTGACATGCGTCCGGTGGACGAAGGCCCGGCCACTCTCTCGAAGGGCTTCGGTCCGTCCCGTCCGCGCGGGCCGAACGCGGATCCAGCCCCGATCGATCCGGCCGGCTCCGGTGCGGGGCCGATGTGAGGCGAATGATGCGATTTTGAGGAGGGAATCAGTGGCTTCGCGGCGCGAGGCCTCGCGGAATCAGCGCCGAGTTTTCGAACAATTCAATGACGGAGAGCCGTCCGGCCTAGGGCAGCACGCGCGCGGCCCACGCGCGCGGCTTCCAGGGGCCCTCGTGCGACCATAGCCTGCGCAGGCTGTCGGCGGCGCACGCGACCCTGCCGGGATCGATCGGTGACTGCTTCGGACGCGAGCGCGTGATCCGAAGCCCGATTCTCAGCGTACCGCCCTTCCGCCCAACCGGCGGCACGTGAATCTGCCCTGGATGGTCATCCACTCGATGCCGATCAGGCCGATTCCGGCTTCGGCCAGACCGGCGATCCCGGTCTATGCACAGAATTGTGGCCGGCGCGGATCAGTCTCATTGCCGGCTTGGCGCACGGCGTCGCCCTGCTCGAAGAGAGGGCCGACTCGACCGGCATCGGGCGCGTCGACGGCCTCAGTGCCTTCCCGCCCTCGGCTTGACGGCGGTGATCCTGCGGCGTGTGCGCCGAGACCGCATGCCGGCGCGAGGCCGGGACGGGGCCTCGGAAAACAGGATCAGGCCGCCTGTTCGTTCTCGGGCCGGGCCACGGTCTGGATCGTCTCGAAGCCTTCAAATTGCGGGTGGCCGAGATAGAGCGGCTTGGTGCCCGGCACCCGTCCATGGGCCTTGCGGAACTGTTCCGAACGGGTCCAGGCCTCGAAATCAGCCCGCGAGCGCCAGATCGTGTGCGAGGCGTAGAGGATGTGGTCCTCGGCTTCCGGCCCTTTCAGCAGGTGGAACTCCACGAAGCCTTCCATCTCGCCCAGGTGGCTGTCGCGTCCGAGCCAGACCTGCTCGAAGTCCTGTGCCGATTCCTTGACGACCTTGAACCGGTTCATCGCGATGAACATGCCCGTATGCTCCCGATCTGATCGAACCGGCTACCCAGCGGCCGTCCGAATTTTATGACTCTACGTAGTCTCGCTCGTAAGCTGAAGCCGGAGCGGCTCCACCGCCTACAGCGTGAGTCCCCTGCCACAGCGAATTCGCGAGAAATCCCGTCAAACTCAAGCGAGGCTTGTCGATTTCGCCGCAGGAACGTTTAGAGAACAGAAACCGAGCAGCAAACTGAAAAC
>JAGTAM010000598.1 GCA_023422485.1 Pseudomonadota bacterium
CGATCTCGTGGACGAGGACGTGGGTGACGAGGTGGCCCAGCGTCTCGTCGTGCTCGGCCCAGTAGTCCAGCAGCGGCCGGCGGTAGAGCCAGACGGCGTTGGGCATCTGCCCCGTGGCGACCTCGCCGGCCTGCGCCAGCCCGACGCCGCGGAACAGGCCGAGCAGGTCGAACTCCGATTCGCAGCCCATCTCGGTCAGCGTCTCGTCGTCGGGAAAGTCATCGACGTGGATGCGCACGCCCGCGCAGAGTGCGCGGAATTCCTCCGGCAGGGCGGCGAAGGCGGTGTCGGCCAGGGCCTCGATCTCGGCCAGACTCGGCGCCTTGGCCTCGGCCCAGCGGCCCGGATCCCCCTGGCTCACGGCGCGGAGGGCTCCGGCGGAACGACGGGCAACACGCAGCGCTCCAGAAAGGCGGCCAAGTCGCTGGTGATGTAGTCGATATGTGGCTCCTTCACCGCCTCCTGCTCGAACCGCTCACGGAACGGGTCGGGCGTCTGCGGCACCACGAGCACGGTCGCCATGCCGAGATCGTGCGGCACCACGAGGTTGCGGGCGATGTCCTCGAAGAGGGCCGAACGCCGGGGATCGACCCCGTGGCGCAGGAGGAAACGCTCGTAGGTGCCGCGGTCGGGTTTCGGCACGAAGTCGGCCGCCGCGATGTCGAACACGTCCTCGAAATAGCTGAGGATGCCGAGCTTCTCCGCGACGCGCTCGGCGTGGCGGCGCGAGCCGTTGGTGAGGATCAGCTTGCGTCCCGGCAGATGCTCGATCGCCGTGCCGAGGGATTCGTCGAGCTTGATCGTCGAGTGGTCGATGTCGTGGGCGAAGTCGAGGAAGTCGTGCGGATCGACCGCCTCCTCCACCATCAGCGCTTTCAGGGTGGTGCCGTAATGGTGGTAGAAATGCTTCTGCAGGGCGCGGGCCGAGAGCGCGTCGAGCCCGTAGAGCCGCATCACGTAGAGTGTGATCCGCTCGTCCACCTGCGGCCAGACCCGCGCGTCGCTCGGGTAGAGCGTGTTGTCGAGGTCGAACACCCAGGTATCGACTTCGGAGAAGCCGCGGGCGTCGGGGGCGGTGAAGTGGCTCTCGCCGGGAAGAAGCAAGGGGAAGGTGACGCTTGATCAGGGGAAACGGGGCGGGGATGCCCCGTCCCGTAATGTAGGGGTTTGCGCGTCTCAGGGAAGCGCTGCCGTCAGGTGCGCCGGATCAGGGTGCCCGCACCGAAATCGGTGAACAGCTCCAGCAGCGCCGCGTGCGCCACCTTGCCGTTAAGGATGACCACCGCCTCGACACCCTGTTCGAGGGCGTAGATGCAGGTCTCGACCTTCGGGATCATGCCGCCCGTGATGGTGCCGTCGGCGATCAGGCGCCGGCAATCCTCGACCGAGAGCTCCTGAATCAGGTTCTTGTCCTTGTCGAGCACGCCGGGCACGTCGGTGAGCAGCAGCAGGCGCTTGGCCCGCAGCGCACCGGCGATGGCGCCGGCGAAGGTGTCGGCGTTGACGTTGTAGGTCTTGCCGTCCTCGCCATAGGCCACCGGCGCGAGCACCGGGATCAGCTCGGCCTTCAGCACCGCGTCGAGCACGCCGCGCTCGACATGCTCGGGCTCGCCGACGAGGCCGAGGTCGATCGCCTGTTCGATGTTGCTGTCGGGGTCCTTGATGGTGCGCATCGCCCGCTTGGCGCGGACCATGTTGCCGTCCTTGCCGCACAGGCCGATCGCCCGGCCGCCCTCGGCGGCGATCCAGCCGACGATCTGTTTGTTGATCGAGCCGGCCAGCACCATCTCGACCACCTCGACGGTGGCCTCGTCGGTGACGCGAAGCCCGCCGCGGAACTCCGATTCGATGCCGAGCCGGGCCAGCATCTTGCCGATCTGCGGTCCGCCGCCGTGCACGACGATCGGCTTCAGCCCGGATTGTTCGAGCAGCACGATGTCCTCGGCGAAGTCCTCCGCCGCCGCCGGATCACCCATGGCGTGGCCGCCATACTTGATGACCACGATCTGTTGATCGTAGCGCTGCATGTGCGGCAGCGCCTGGGTCAGGATCTCGGCGCGCACATGCACGTTCGGCAGCGGATCGGTCATCGGATCGTCCTGGCTCTCTCACTCGAGTCACGGGCGGATTCGGCGGGGTTCTAGCGCAGGCTTTGTGCAGAGCGAAGACACTGCGAAGACATTGCCGGTTCGCGATCCCGCAATCGTCATCATGCGGTGACGGCCCTGGGGCCGTCCGAGCGCGGATCGCTGCCTGTGCAGCTCAAGGGGTGGTCGCGGCGATCCCACGGTCGAGGTTCGACCTTTCATCACGCGTCCGTGTAGAGACGGCCGGACAACTTAATCGGCCATTAACCATCGCCATCAATCATCCCCTCCTCGAACGAAGGGGCCGATTATGCCGAACGCCGATCTGGTGACGCCGCGTCCCAGTCTCACCCATCCCGGTCTGCTTGCGCGCGTCGTCGAGCGTCTCGGGCAGGGCGCGGGCTCTTCGGCCGATGTCTGGCGCCAGCTCACCGAGAACTACGCGGTCGACCTCGACGCCGTGGCCGCTCTCTTGCCCTGCGCCGAGCCCGAGCCGCTCTGGCTGACCGCCCGCACCCAGACCCGCAAGCGCTGATCCGCCTCAGCCGATCACGCGCAGGCCGTCGCCCGCCCGGAGCACGCCCCCGGCCAGAACCTCGGCGTAGACGCCGCAATCGGCGTGGCCGAGCCCCTCCATCAGAGCCTTCGGGAGCGACAGGTCGCGCAGGCCCGTCTGCGGATCGACGTTGGTGGCGGCGCACCGCACGGTCCGGCTGGTGATCTTGAGTCGGACTCCGCCCTCCGCTTCCAGCACCCGGCCGACCATGTCGAGTTCGGCCCAGGGCTCCAGCCCGTCGAGATAGAGATTGCCGCGAAAGCGAAGGGGATCGACGGGGGCGCCGACGAGATCCTCGGTCGCCGCCACGCTCGCCCGGTTGATGAGCGAGACGTAGCCGGTGCGCGAATCAGTGAAGCGGTAGCCGGGCGGCGCCGCCAGCACCCGCGGCGCGCCGCGCAGCTCCTGCGGCAGGAACCCCTTCATGAAGTCCGCGAGCGCCGCGCGGCCCTCCGCCGTGCTCAGATCGGCATCCACCGCCTGCACGCCGTTCTCCTCGACGGTCAGGCGATGCGTGGCATCGTCAAACCGGGTCCGCAGCCGCGCCAATGCCTCGTTGCGCATCAGCATCAGGTAGGCGACCTTCGGCAGGTGGCGCGGCACGGTCTCGTTGAAGCCGGAAGGACCGTTCTCGATGGCGTAGAGCCGGTCACCGGGGAAGTAGCCGCTGGTTTCGAGTTCCGCCGTCTCCAGCGCCTCGGGCGAGAGGCCCTTGACCGGATAGCGGTAGAGGGCGGCGATGCGGATCGTGGGGCTCTGGCTCATGCCCCAGCGCTAAGGCCGGCCCTGCGCTTTTGGCAACCGGGCCCACGCCCCACACGCCTCATCTACGAAGAATTCCGCATGGTCGGTGGCTGCGGTCTGGGTCAGCGTGCCGGCTCCGGCATGAGGATGAGGACAGATGGCCGAAATCACCGCGCTCTACAGATATCCGGTCAAGGGCCTGTCGGCCGAGCCGCTTCCCGCCCTGACGCTGGCCCGCGCCTCCGGCCTCGCCTTCGACCGCGAATACGCCCTTGCCCTCGGCACCACGGCGTTCGATCCGCAGAATCCGGAGCCACTCGACAAGGGCTATTTCCTGATGCTGCGCAGCAACGAGGTGCTGGCGGCGCTCTCGACGCGGTTCGATCCCGAAACCGGGCAGCTCACGATCACGCGCGCGGGTGAGCCCCTGCTCGCCGAGGATCTGACCCATCCCGAGGGCCGCGAGGCGGTCGAGCGCTTCTTCGAGGCCTATGTCGGCCCGGCCGCCAAGGGATGCCCGCGCCTCGTGCGGGCGAGGGATCACAAATTCACTGACGGTAGCGTGATCTCGCCGGCCTTCATGCGGGCGGTCTCGCTCATCAACCTCGCCTCGGTCCGCGCCCGGGAGGAGCGGACCGGCGAAACGATTCATCCCTTGCGCTTCCGCGCCAACATCTACGTCGATGGGCTGGAGCCGTGGGCCGAGATGGATTGGATCGATCGCGAGGTGACGATCGGGAGCCTGCGCCTGAGAGGGCTCGCCCGCACACCGCGCTGCGCCGCCGTGGACGTCAATCCGGACACGGCCGAGCGCGACACCCACCTGCCGAAGGCGCTCAAGCGCCATTTCGGCCATGTCGATCTCGGCATCTACCTCAAGGTGCTCGCCGACGGTGCCGTCGTGGTCGGCGACCGGATTGCGGTCGGGCAAGGCAACGTCTCGGGACGACCGTGATTGTCTCCGCCGGCAGGCTTGATCCGACGGCCAGCCGGGGATGCGTTTCGCGTGCTCTGTCCCCTTGTGTTACGTAAACGCAACACCAGATCATCCCTGCCGGCGGCTCGCAAAACAGCGCCGGTGTCCTGGCGGGGAAGACCCCGTGGGGCGACGCATCGGGGGCTTCGTGCCGCGCAAGCGGGCGGATGACCCATCCGATCCGGGGAAGGGCAACACGCATGAATTTCGAAAAGTACACCGAGCGCGCCCGTGGCTTCGTCCAGGCCGCGCAGAATCTCGCCGTCCGCGAAGGCAATCCGCAGCTCGCGCCCGGCCATCTTCTGAAAGTCCTGCTCGACGATCCCGAAGGGCTCTGCGCCGGTCTGATCGACCGGGCCGGCGGCCAGTCGCGGGTCGCGCATGCGCAGGTCGAGCAGTGGCTCACCAAGCAGCCGAAGGTCTCGGGCAACGCCGCGCAGCCGCAGGCGACCCGTGAACTCGTGCGCCTGCTCGACACCGCCGAGCAGGCCGCCGAGAAGGCGGGCGATTCCTACGTCACCGTCGAGCGCCTGCTCATCGCCTTCGCCGTCGAGAAGGACTCGGAGGCCGGCCGCATCCTGACCGCGGCGGGCGTCACCGCGGCCTCGCTCAACGCGGCGATCAATGCCCTGCGCAAGGGGCGCACCGCCGACAATGCGAGCGCCGAGAACGCCTACGACGCCCTGAAGAAATATGCCCGCGACCTCACCGAGGCCGCCCGCGACGGCAAGCTCGATCCGGTGATCGGCCGCGATGAGGAGATCCGCCGCACGATTCAGGTTCTGTCGCGGCGCACGAAGAACAACCCCGTGCTGATCGGCGAGCCCGGCGTCGGCAAGACCGCCATCGTCGAGGGGCTGGCCCTGCGCATCGTCAACGGCGACGTGCCGGAATCGCTCAAGGAGAAGAACCTGCTGGCGCTCGACATGGGCGCCCTCATCGCGGGTGCGAAATACCGCGGAGAATTCGAGGAGCGGCTGAAGGGCGTGCTCTCCGAGGTGACCGCGGCGGAAGGCCAGATCATCCTTTTCATCGACGAGATGCACACGCTCGTCGGCGCCGGAAAGGCGGACGGGGCCATGGACGCCTCGAACCTCTTGAAGCCCGCGCTCGCGCGCGGTGAGCTGCATTGCGTCGGCGCGACCACGCTCGACGAGTACCGCAAGCATGTCGAGAAGGACGCCGCGCTCGCCCGCCGTTTCCAGCCCGTCTTCGTGTCCGAGCCCACCGTCGAGGACACCGTCTCGATCCTGCGCGGCATCAAGGAGAAGTACGAGCAGCACCACGGCGTGCGCATCCAGGACTCGGC
>JAGTAM010000544.1 GCA_023422485.1 Pseudomonadota bacterium
GCCTGAACGAGGCGATGTTCGTGCGCGAGCAGCGCTCCGTCATCGCCCGCCTGCAACTGGCCGACGCCATCGTCGCCGATCCGCCGGTGCCGCAGGCCATGCGCGAGGCGGTGCACCGCTACAGCCTCGAGCGCCGCGACGCCGCCGTGCTGACGCTGGCGCCCTCCGCCGCCGGCGAGATTCCGGCCCCGACCGACGACGAGCTGAAGGCCTACTACGACAACAACAAGGTCTCGTTCCGCGCTCCGGAATATCGCAGCCTCAACCTGCTCGTGCTCGAACCCGCCGCGCTCGCCAAGCCCGACGAGGTCTCGGACGAGGAGGCCCGCAAGGTCTACGACGCCAACCAGAGCCGCTTCGGCAAGGCGGAGCGGCGCACGATCCAGCAGATCAGCTTCCCCGATGAGACGGCCGCGAGCGAGGCGCGGGCCAAGATCGAGAGCGGGGAGACACCGTTCGAGGCGGTCGCCGCCGAGCGCGGGCTCGACCCGAAGCAGCTCGATCTCGGCACCCTGGCCAAGGCGGAGCTGTTCGATCCCGCGATCGGGAACGCCGCCTTCGCTCTGGAGCCCGGCAAGGTGAGCGAGCCGGTGAAGGGCCGCTTCGGCACCGTGCTTCTGCGCGTCACGTCGATCGAACCCGGCACGGTCAAGCCGTTCGACGAGGTGAAGGACGAGATCCGCAAGGAGATCGCGCTGCGCCGGGTGCGCGAGGGCGGCTTCGACAAGGTTCAGGATGCGATCGAGGATGCCCGTTCGGCCGCCAAGCCGCTGGCCGAAATCGCCAAGGACCAGGGGCTGACGCTGCTCAGCATCCCGGCGGTGGACGCGCAGGGCAACGATCCGTCCGGCCAGCCCGTTGCCGGTATTCCCGACAAAGAGACCACGCTGCCGGCCGCCTTCCGCGCCGATGTCGGCAACGACACCGAGGTTCTGCGCACCAAGACCGGCGGCGCGATCTGGTACGACGTCGTCAAGATCGACCCCTCGCACGAGAAGCCGCTGGCGGAGGTGCGTGACGAGGCGGTGAAGGGCTGGACCCGGGCCGAGGTCGAGAAGCGGCTCGTGGCCAAGTCCAAGGAGCTGACCGAGCGCCTCGACAAGGGCGAGGCGATCGAGACCGTGGCCCAGGAGGCGGGCCTTCCGCTGAAGACCGTCACCGACATCGCCCGCAACCAGAACAAGGACGACCTCTCCTCCGACATCGTCGAGCGCATCTTCACGACGCCGGTGGGCAAGGCCGCCTCTGCTCCCTCCGGCGAAGGCCGCGCGGTGTTCAAGGTGGCCGCGGCCACCGTGCCGGCTTTCGTCCCCGGCACGCCGAGCGACGGTCAGCTCGTCAATTCGCTGCGCACGGCGCTCGCCGACGACATGCTCGGCGAGTTCATCGCCGAGGTGCAGAAGAGCGCGGGCGTGAACGTGAACCAGACCGCGCTGCGCCGGGCGCTCGGCGGCGAGTACTGAGGCCGCTCATGACCGACTCTGCGCACGAGGCGGTGGCGCGCGCCTACGAGGCCGGCCGGGCGAGTCTGCTCGGCCTGACCCTGGTGGCCGATCTGGAGACGCCGGTCGCCGCCTTCCTGAAGCTGAAGGCGACGCATGCCGGCCCCGGCTTCCTGCTCGAATCGGTCGAGGGCGGCGCGGTGCGCGGGCGCTACTCGATGATCGGGCTCGATCCCGACCTGATCTGGCGCTGCCGCGACGGACGCCCGGAGATCGCCCGCGACGAAAGTCTCACGGATTTCGTGCCGGATGAGCGGGCGCCGCTCGCATCGCTACGCGCCCTCATCGCCGAGAGCGCGGTGGGCGACGATGCCGAGAGCGCCGCGCTGCCGCCGATGGCAGCGGGTCTGTTCGGCTATCTCGGCTACGACATGGTCCGCGCCATGGAGCGGCTGCCCGAGCCGAACCCCGATCCGCTCGGCGTCCCGGACGCGATCCTGATGCGGCCGCGGGTGATGGTGGTGTTCGATGCGGTGGCCGACGCGCTCACCGTCGTCACGCCAGTGCGCCCGGCCGAGGGCGTCCGCGCACGCGCCGCGCTCGAAGCGGCGCAGGCCCGGCTCGACCGGGTGGCGGAGGCACTGGAAGGCCCGCTGCCGATCGAGGCGCGGGCGGATGCGGCGGGCCTCGCCCTGCCCTCCCCGGTCTCGAACACCGAGCCGGATGAATTTCTGGGCATGGTGGCCAAGGCCAAGGAGTACATCGTCGCCGGCGATATCTTCCAGGTGGTGCTGTCGCAGCGTTTCGAAGCGCCCTTCACCCTGCCGGCCTTCGCGCTCTACCGCAGCCTGCGCCGAACCAACCCGGCGCCGTTCCTGTGCTACCTCGATTTCGAGGGGTTTCAGGTGGTCTGCTCGTCTCCAGAGATCCTCGTGCGGGTGCGCGAGGGCAAGGTGACGATCCGCCCGATCGCCGGCACCCGCCGCCGCGGCGCCACGCCGGCCGAGGACCGGGCGCTGGCCGACGAACTCCTGGCCGACCCGAAGGAGCGCTCCGAGCACCTGATGCTGCTCGACCTCGGCCGCAACGATGTCGGCCGCGTCTCGAAGATCGGCAGCGTCACCGTCACCGACTCGTTCTTCCTCGAGTACTATTCGCAGGTCATGCACATCGTCTCGAACGTCGAGGGCGACCTCGACCCGAAGCACGACGCGCTCTCGGCCCTGGCCGCGGGTTTTCCCGCCGGCACCGTCTCGGGCGCGCCGAAGGTGCGGGCGATGGAGATCATCGACGAATTGGAGCGCGAGAAGCGCGGACCCTACGGCGGCTGCATCGGCTATTTCGGGGCGCGCGGCGAGATGGACACCTGCATCGTCCTGCGCACGGCGATCGTGAAGGACGGCCGCATGCACGTCCAGGCGGGTGCCGGCATCGTCTACGATTCCGATCCCGCCTCCGAACAACAGGAATGCGTGAACAAGGCCAAGGCTTTGTTCCGGGCTGCGGAGGATGCGGTGCAGTTCGCGAGCCGGGCGAAGCGGGGGCAATAGACAGCGGGCGCACGCCGCCTTGACTTGCCGGCTCCCCGTCGCCACCCCTTCCGCAAGGTTCATCCCATCCACCTCCTCATCCGGCGAGATCGCGAACGCGGCCCCGCCGGATGAGGAGGTGGATGGGACGTAAAGCGCTACGGCTGAGTTCGATGTCCAACGTCCTCGTCATCGACAACTACGATTCCTTCACCTGGAATCTCGTCCACCTGATCGGCCCGCTCTGCGAGCGGATCGATGTGGTGCGCAACGATCAGATCGACGTCGCCGGCATCCGCGAGCGGGCGCCGGACGCACTTGTGCTGTCTCCGGGCCCCTGCACCCCGAACGAGGCCGGCATCTGCCTCGACGCGGTGAGGGAGTTGGGCGGCGAAATCCCGATCTTCGGTGTGTGTCTCGGGCTTCAGACCATCGGGCAGGCCTATGGCGGCGACGTGGTGCGCGCGCCCTCCCCGATGCACGGCAAGGTCTCGACCATCCGCCACGAGGCCAAGGGCGTGTTCCGCGGCATCAACGAGGGCTTTGCCGCCACCCGCTACCACTCGCTGGTGGTGGACCGTGCGAGCTGCCCCAAGGATCTCGCGGTGACGGCGGAGGCCGACGGGCTCATCATGGGGTTGCAGCACCGCACGTTGCCGGTCCACGGCGTGCAGTTCCACCCCGAGAGCATCCTCTCGAACCACGGCACGCAGATCCTGCGCAACTTCCTCGACATCGCCGCCGCGTGGCGCAGGGAGTCCGCGGCCTGAGCGTGACAAGGCCGGCCCCGGCGTGCATTGACGGCGCCACGCCCCCTCCCCCTTCGATCGAGGGGGTGAGGGCTCGAACAGAGCCACGACCCCGATGGATTCCTTCAAGACCCATCTCGCGACCGTCGCGTCCGGCGCCCCGCTGAGCCGCGAGCAGGCCCGTGCCGCCTTCGACGACCTGCTCTCGGGCGAGGTGACGCCGATCCAGGCCGGCGCCTTCCTCACGGCGCTCTCGGTGCGCGGCGAGAGCGAGGACGAGATCATCGGCGCGGTCTCGGCGATGCGGTCGCGGATGCTGCCCGTGGCGGCGCCCGAGGGCGCCATCGACATCGTCGGCACCGGGGGCGACCATTCGGGCAGCTACAACGTCTCGACGCTGGCCGCGATCCTCACCGCCGCCTGCGGCGTGCCGGTGGCCAAGCACGGCAACCGCGCCGCCACCTCGCGCTCCGGTGCCGCCGACGTGCTCGCCGCGCTCGGCGTGAAGATCGGCTTGCCCCCCGAGTCCCTGGCGCGCTGCCTCTCGCAAGCGGGGCTCTGCTTCATGTTCGCGCAGACGCATCACGGCGCCATGCGCCATGTGGCGCCGGTGCGCACCGAGCTGCCGTTCCGGACCATCTTCAACATGCTCGGACCGCTCTCGAATCCGGCCGGCGTGACCGCGCAGGTGTTCGGCGTCTCGCGGCCGGCCTGGGCCGAGCCGCTGACGCGGGTGCTGGCGACGCTGGGCAGCCGCCGGGTCTGGACCGTGCACGGCTCGGACGGACTCGACGAGATCACCACCACCGGTCCGACCGCCGTGGTCGCGCTGGAGGCTGGCGCGCTGACGCACTTCACGATCGATCCGCGCGAGGTCGGACTGCCGCTTGCGACCCTCGACGACCTGCGTGGCGGCGATCCCGAACACAACGCCGCCGCGCTCGGCGCCGTGCTGGAGGGCGCCCGCAATGCCTACCGCGACATCGCCGTGCTGAATGCCGGCGCCGGGCTCGTGGTGGCAGGCGCCGCCGACTCGCTTGCCGAGGGCGTGGCAAGGGCGCAGGCTGCGATCGATTCCGGCGCGGCGCGGGCCACGCTGGCGCGCCTCGTCGCCGTATCGAATGCGTGATAGACGGCTTTCGAACGGTTCCAGAGCACCAATCCGGACGTGCATCCGGGACAATGCTCTCAACGTCCGTTTTCGCATCGTCTTTATCCGACCGGCAAAAGCCGCCTTCGGGACGATGCTCTGAGGAATAACCGATGGACGACATCGTGGCCGACGTGACCATCGGGCCTGCCGCGACCGCCCCGCAGCGGGCGAGCGTGCTGGCGCGGATCGAGGCCTACAAGCGCCGCGAGATCGCCGAGGCGAAGCTGCGTGTGCCGCTGGCCAAGCTGGAGAAGCAAGTCGCCAAGGCTGAGCCGCCCCGTGGCTTCGCCGACGCCATCGCCCGGCATATCGGCGAGGGCCGTCCGGCGCTGATCGCCGAGATCAAGAAGGCATCGCCCTCCAAGGGGCTGATCCGCGCCGATTTCGACCCGAAGACGCTGGCCAAGGCTTATGCCGCGGGCGGAGCCACCTGCCTGTCGGTTCTCACCGATACGCCCTCCTTTCAGGGCGCGCCGGACTTCCTGACCCAGGCCCGCGCGGCCTGCGACCTGCCGGTCCTGCGCAAGGATTTCCTGTTCGAGCCGTATCAGGTCTACGAGGCCCGCGCTTGGGGCGCCGATTGCGTCCTCGTCATCATGGCCTGCCTCGACGACGCCGAGGCTGCCGCCATCACCGAGGCCGCGCACGATCTCGGCATGGATGTGCTCGTCGAGGTCCACGACGCGCAGGAGTTGGAACGCGCCGTGCCGCTCGGCACCCGGATGGTCGGCGTCAACAACCGCAACCTCAAGACCTTCGAGGTCTCGTTCGAGACGGCGATCACCCTCAAACCCGGCATTCCCGCCGACCGGATCGCGGTCGCCGAGAGCGGCATCGGTAGCCACGCCGACGTGCTGCGGCTGCGGGAACACGGGCTCGACACCATCCTCGTCGGCGAGAGCCTGATGCGGCAGCCCGACGTCACCGCCGCGACGCGGGCGCTGCTGTTCGGGGATTCCGGCCGGTGAGCGGCGCCACCCTCACCCATATCGACCGGACCGGCGCGGCGAACATGGTCGACGTCTCCGACAAGGCCGCGACCTCGCGCACGGCGGTTGCCGAGGGCGTGGTGGTGATGCGGCCCGAGACTTTGGCACTGATCCGCGAGGGTGACGCCAAGAAGGGCGACGTCATCG
>JAGTAM010000627.1 GCA_023422485.1 Pseudomonadota bacterium
CGACGCCACCGCGCCCGCGGGCCAAGTCAGCGATGGCGGGGGCCCGGCCGCCGATCCGGTCGCGGCCGACGCGCTGCGGCTCGATCCGAGTGCGGGCGAGGCCGCCTCCGACAAGCCGTTGCCCGCCGCGGCCTCGGCCTACGCCACCACCGAATCGGATGGCCCGGTCGCCTTCCCTCTGCCCGACGCGGCCGTCTCGCCGGCTGCCCCTGCCCCCGAGGTGCCGGATCCGGCCCGGCCAATCGCTTCGGGCGAGACCGATCTCGGCCAGCTTCGCGAGGCGATCGACCTCTACCGCAAGGGCAAGGTCACCGACGGCGACCGGCTCGCCGCAGGCTTCACCGATCCGGCGGCACGGGCGCTGCTCGAATGGGTGGCGATTCGTGCCGGGGCCGGCGTCAGCTTCGAGCGCGTCGTCGCCTTCACCCGCACCAATCCCGATTGGCCCGCCGGCCCGCTGCTGCGCCGCCGCGCCGAGGAGCGGCTGCTCACCGAGAAGAAGAGCCCGGCCGTGGTGCGCGCGTTCTTCGCCACCGCGAAGCCGACCAGCGCGCCGGGCAAGTTCGCCCTGGCCTTGGCCCTGCGCGCCGACGGGCTCGATTCGGACGCCGCCGACCTCGTTCACGACCTGTGGCGCGAGGACAGTTTCGGGCGCAGCCTGGAAGCCAAGGTGACCGACGCCTTCCCCGGCGTGCTGACGGTGATCGACCACCGCTACCGGATGGAGCGCGCCCTTCTGAAAGAGGATTGGACCACGGCGGCTCGCGCGGCGGAGTATGCCGGCGGCTCCTATGCTAGTCTCGTGCGCGCCCGCCGGGCAGTGCAGGGCAAGGCCGGAGCGGCCCCCTCCCTCGCCTCGGTGCCGCCGTCGCTGCGCAACGATTCGTCCTACCTGCTCTCGCGTGCCCAGTATTTCCGCCGCGCCGACAAGGCGGCGGAGGCGGCCAAGGTGCTGCTCTCCGCCCCCACCAACCCGGACGTCATCGCTGACGGCGACACATGGTGGGTCGAGCGCCGCATCGTCGCGCGCAAGCTGATGGATGCGGGCGACGCCAAGACCGCCTACGCGGTGGCCGCGGCCCATTCCGCCCGCACCTCCGAGAAGCGGATCGAGGCCGAGTTCCATGCCGGTTGGATCGCCTTGCGCTTCATGAGCGACCCGGCGGCGGCCGAGCGGCACTTCGCTTCAGCCACGGGCGTGGCCGAGACGCCGATCTCGCTGGCGCGCGCTGCCTACTGGCAGGGCCGCGCGGCGGAGGCTGCGGGCAAGACGACCGAGGCGAAGGGCTTCTACGAGCGCGCCGCGCTCCAGCCGATCGCCTATTACGGGCAACTCGCCCGCGCCCGGCTCGGCCAGCACAGCCTGCCGCTCCGCCGCGCCGCCGAGCTGAGCCCGACGGCCCGCGCCGCCTTCGACGACCGGCTCTTCATGCGCGGTCTGAAGCTCCTCGCCGCCGCCCAGATGAAGGAGCTGGCGCTGCCGCTCTACATCGACGCCGCCCGCTCGCTCACCGAGGAAGCGCAGGTCAACGCGCTGGGCGAGGCGGCGGTGCAGGCGCGCGACGCCCGCGCCCTGGTCGCCATCGGCAAGCTCGCCACGCAGCGGGGGCTGGCGCTCGACACTCACGCCTATCCCACCATCGGCATCCCGGACTACGAAACCTTCACCGCGGTGCCGCAGGTCGAGCGGGCCATGGTCTTCGCCATCGCCCGGCAGGAGAGCCAGTTCGATCCCCGCGCCCAGTCCGGTGTCGGCGCGCGCGGCCTGATGCTGATGATGCCGGCTACCGCTCAGCGCACGGCCAAGCGCGTCTCGACCTCCTACGAGACCGACCGCCTCACCAGCGATCCGGCCTACAACGCCCGGCTGGGACAGGCTCATCTCGGGGAGCTGATGGAGGACTGGAAGGGCTCCTACATCCTCGCCTTCGCCTCCTACAATGCGGGCGGCGGCAACGTGAAGAAATGGATCGACGCCTACGGCGATCCGCGCCGGCCCGATGTCGATGCGATCGACTGGGTCGAGCGCATCCCCTTCACCGAGACGCGCAACTACGTGCAGCGGGTGATGGAGAACCTGCAGGTCTACCGCAACCGCCTCGACGGCAAGAGCGTCCTGATGATCGAGCGCGACCTCGCCCGCGGCGCCCGCACCGCCGTGAGCGCCGAGGCCCAGCCGGTCACGCCGTAGCGCTTTGGCCCGCGTAGTGGCGGCGAACCATCGCCTCCACGAACGGCCACAGGCCGGGAATGCCGCGCTCGATCACCGGCCGGTAGCGCGCCAACACCTGCGCTTCGGTGAGACCGTTCTCGGCCCAGGTGCCGCCCTCGGTCAGTGTGTTGAGCAGCAGCGGCTGGAGCCGGTCGAGCGCCTTGGCGAAGCGGGCCTCCGCCGTCTCGACCGCCTCGAACTCCCGCCACAGGCTCAGGAACCGGTCTCGTTGCGCCTCGGGAAGCAGCCCGTAGATCCGCTCGGCCGCGGCCGCCTCGACCAGGGCCAGTGCGGCGGCGTCGTAGGCGCCGTGGATCGGCACGTCGCCGGCATCGACCTCGACGATGTCATGCACGAGCAGCATCGCGACGACGCGGCCTAGGTCGAGGCCGGGGGCGAGATCGCCGAGGACGAGGGCGAACATCGCCAGATGCCAGGAATGCTCGGCCGAGTTCTCGCGCCGCCGCTCGCCGACGGTGCGGTTCTGGCGCAGCACGGCCTTGAGCCCGTCGATCTCCGCCAGGAACGCGAACCGGCGCGCGAGGGCAGAGGCGGGGTCGTTCACGTCGTCCATGTCGGTGTTCCTGGCATTCCGCGGCACCGTTGAAGGGTTCGGGGCCCCCGGGCAAGGCGGCCGGGCGATCGATTTCCCACAGGCATGGCCGCCCGGCGCCTTTTGGATCGCGGCGCGAGCATCGATAGAGTCGGCCCGCCATGGCCATCACGGATCCGATCTCCGACTCTGCCCTCCGCGGCATCGAAGCCCGCCTCATCGCGCGGGCAGCGGAGTCGGATGACGGGGAGGCCATCGTCGCGGAGTTCTGCGAGGCGCTGGTCGCCGCGGGTCTCCCGCTCTGGCGTTTCAGCCTCGCGGTGCCGGTGATCGACCCCGTCTTCCGCGGGGTGAGCCTCGCGTGGCGGCGCGGACAGGGCATGGCGTTCTTCCCCACCGTGCACGGACCGGAGGGCGAGGACACGTTCTACCGCAGTCCCGTCGGCTGGCTGCGGGCCAACGACCTCGCCTTCGTGCGCTGGCGGCTCGACCGATCGAACGGGTGTCCCGACCTGCCGCTCCTTGGCGAGCTGAGGCAGGCGGGGGCCACCGATTACCTGCTCCATGCCGCCGCCTTCGCGCCCGGCAGCGCCATGGAGGGGGTCGGCATCTCGTTTGCCACCGACCGTCCCGGCGGCTTCACCGAGATGGAGCAGGCGATGGTCGCCGGGCTGGTGCCGGTGATCGCCCTGGTCACGGCCAAGCTGAGCCTGTCGCACACCATGCGCGAGATGCTCGGCACCTATCTCGGACCGGCTACGGGCGCGCGCGTGCTCGCGGGCGAGATGCGGCGCGGGCAGAGCACGGTCGTCCACGCCGCGATCCTGCGCGCGGAGCTGCGCGGCTTCACGGCGGTGGCGGATCGCGACGATCCGCTGAAGGTGGTGGGCTGGCTCGACGAGCATTTCGATGCGCTGGGCGAGCCGGTGCAGCGCCACGGCGGCGAGATCTCGAAGTTTCTCGGCGACGGTTTCCTCGCGGTCTTCCCCGTGTTCGAGCCGGACGCCCTCGCCTGCCCGGCCTGCGCCGGCGCGCTCGATGCGGCGCGGGAGGCGCTGGCGCGCAATACCGGACTGAACGCCTCTCGCCGCCGGAACGGCCTGCCGCCCCTGGAGGCGGACATCGTGCTTCATAACGGGCAGGTCGTATCCGGCAATGTCGGCACCGACCGGCGCCTCGATTTCACGGTGATCGGGCGCGCGGTCAACGAGGCGAGCCGAATGGAGCGGCTCTGCGATGAGCTCGGGCGTCCGCTGCTCCTCTCGGATGCCTTCGCCCGACGCTGCTCCGCCCCCCTCGTCGCGGTCGGCGAATTCGCCTTGCGCGGCGTCGGGCGCAAGCAGCGGATCTGGGGGCTGTCGGAGGAGGAGGCGGCCATCGCGTCAGAGCGGACGGCCGGAGAGGGAGCGCCCGAGCCCGCCCAGGACGCAGCCCGCGAGGTAGGCGCCTAGCAGCCCCGCGCCCGATTCGATCCAGAGGCCGGGCCCGCCGGGGACCGTTCGCAGCGCCGCCAGACCGGACAGAATCGCAAGGCCCGTGAGCAGAAGCCCGGCCGCCGCCAGGGCGAGGCCGCCCCGCGGAAGGCCGGTGAGCGCACCGATGACGAGGCCGAGCACCAGCGCTGCCGCGAGCGCCGGCCAGAGCGAGGAGAGGACGAGGGTCACGAGCGCAGGCTGAGGCCGATGCCCTGCCGGTCGGAGTGCGGCGCGATCCCCGTCGGCGCGGCGGCGCGCTCGAGCGGCACACCGGCCTTCTGGAGGTAGTCCACCACCGCGAGCGCCCGCGCCCGCGCGAGGTCGGCGCCGGCCTCAGCCCGCTCGGCCTCGGTCTTCTCGGGCTTGGACTCGGGCTTCGGCTCGGCCGTCGCTTCGGACTTCGCTTCGGACTTGGCCGCTTCCTTCGGCTCCGCCTTGCCCTTGCTCGCCCTGCTGGATTTCGCGTCCTTCTTCAATTCCGGCTTGGCGCTGACCTTGGCGGGTTTAGGGGCCGTCTCCTTCGCCGCCTCGTCGGCGACCGGGTCGGCCGGCGCCTCGGGCTTCGCTCCGGCCGGATCGAGATGCCCGACGACCTCGATCCGCTCGCCTGGACAGGCGCGGGCCAAAGCCGCCACGGCGTCGAGGACCGGGTAGAACTCCGGCGCCAGCGCCGTGCTGCCCGGAGCGAAGCGCAGGGGATGGCCGGCGGTGCGCTCGGCCAGGCGCTGCCCGCAGGCGCCCGATTCGGCCGTGACCGCCGCCTTGTCGTCGGATGCGACCGTGACGGTCGCGCTCCAGCCGGCCGGCAGCGCCTGCGGCAACGTCCGGCCGAGGCGGGCGGCGCTCTCCGGGTAGAGGCTCGTTCCGGTGAGGCGCAGATCGGTGCCGGTGATGGTCAGCTCACCGCTGGCCAGCGTCGAGAGCGGATCGACCGCCGCGGCCAGCGCCGCGGTCAGGCCAGCCGGTGCGCCGGCCGCCAAGCGCGTGCGGTCGTCGATCGCTTCGCGGAAGAAGCGCGGGTTGAGCCGGGCCAGCAGCGCCTCGCGGCTCGCCTGATCGGGCAGATGGCCGCTGACCGTGACGCTGTCGGCCCCGCGGCGGATGCGCAGGACGTAGGGGACGATGGGGCGGGCGGTGAGCGCCACCCGGCCCGCACTGACACCGGCCGGGCGAGCCTCGCGCATCAGCCCTTCCGCCTCGGCGATCGCCGCTTGATCCAGGGCGTTGCCCTCGACCGAGATGACCGCGCCCTCGAAGCTGACGCGTCCCTCGTGCAGCAACCCGGCGAGCTTGAAGACGAAGCGGGCCAGGGCCGCTCCATCGACGCCCTGCGGTAGGCCGCGGGCATCGCGCAGCCGATCGTCGATCGCGGCTCCCTCGGCAGCCTGCGCGGCGGCGGCACGGATCTCTTCGCGGGCACCCTCCGAGGCGACATGACCGTTGAGTTCGAGGCTGCCATCCGGCCGCCGAGTGACGCCGAAGCGGAAATCCGCGACGACCGGCGGCGTGATCTCGACCGTGCCGAGCGTGTAGCCCTGCGGTGGCGTGGCCAGCGCCGTGCGCAGGGCGTCGTAGGCGGCGAGACTGGCCGCCTCGCCGCGGATCGAGAGGACCGTGTCGTTGAGCGTGGCGACGGCGCCGGTGGTGAGATCCTGAAGCCGCTCGACGGCAAAGGCCGCCGCGTCGGGGAAGTCGCGCGGGGCACCCCGTGCGGCCCGGGCGTGATCGCTCAAGGTGGCGTCGCGCGGCAGGGCCGGCTTCAGCCGCTGTGCCAGCTCGAAGGCGCCGACCTCGGCCGGGCGGCTGCCATTGGCCTCGACCCGGTCGGCCGCAGGACGCTCCACCGACCAGACGAAGGGGGAGACTTCCTCGATCACGCCGGTCCGGTCGTTAAGGCGGCGGACGCCCTCGATCGCGGCGAGCCGGCCGAGCGCCGCCTCGCGCTGGGAGGCTTCCGGCGCCTCGCCCGATGCGGTGAGGTCGCGGCCGGTCACCGTGACCCGCAGCCAAGGTTCGGGCTGCCCTTCCCCGGTGCCGGCGGCGATCGCGGAGGCCTGCCGCTCCAGGCGGGCGCTGACGCGCGACAGGCCGAGAGAGAAGGCCGCCACGGCGATCAGCAGGAGGATGGGAAGACCGGCGAGCCAGCCGGCGCGGACCAGGCGTGAGCGTGACGAAGGGCCGTGCGGCGGTGATGAAGGCGGAAGCGAAGGCGCGGACATAGGCTCGACCTCCTCGACGGTCGGCGATGATGATCAGGAGACACGCGCATCGGGGCGCTTTGAAGGCCGGGCGCCCTGCCGGCGGTCGCGGACCGGCGCGCCCGATCCGGCTCACGTAAGACCAACAAAAAACCCCGGCTGCGAAGCCGGGGTCTGGAGGACGTTCGTCGTCTTCGGCTCCCGAACGCGCGGGACGCCGATGAGTGCGAGCGGCAGGCACGCGGCCTGCCGCAAGTTCGTCTTAGAAGTCGCGCTGCACGCGGAAGCGGGCCTGGAACACGTCCTCGCTGCTGACGGTGCGGGTCGGAACGTTGTTCACGAAGCCGCCCTTGTCGCCATCGGAGACGCGGCCGCTCTTGACGCCCGTCTTGATGTACTGGCCCTCGACGCCGATATCGAGATCCTTGACCGGCGACCAGATCAGGCTCGCGCCGGTGACGACCTGGTAGGTGTCGCGCAGCGACTGGCTGAGGTTATAGCCGAGGCCGTTCGTCAGGTAGGACGGCGGCGCGACGGTCGAGGCGCTGCCGATCAGAGCGTTCGCCTGGCTGGTGGCCTGACGGGCACCCGTCGGGAACCACATCTCACCGTAGCTGGCGTAGAAGGCCGAACGCCACTCGGGCGACCAGTAGTGGAGGTACGAACCGACCACCGTGAAGCTGGTGGACAGCTCGGTCCGACCGGTCAGCGGGTTGATCACCGCGTCCGAGAGGAACTGGTTGAACGGGTTGCCGGCGTAGACCGAGGCGCTGCTGAGGTAGCCGGCGGTGAAGCGGTTGATGCCGGTGTAGAACGAGGCACCCTCGCCGTACGAGCCCTGGAGGTAGAGGCCGTCACCCGGAGCGATGAAGGGCAGGTTGAACTTCACGCCGCCCTGAACCGCCCAGCCGTACTCGGTCTGGGGGCCGCTGCCGAGGCCACGGGCCGCCAGCAGAGTTTGGGCATTGGCCTGCTGCGTGGCACCGGTGCCGGGCACGCCGAGGGTGGAAATGAAGCCGCCGGTGCTGATCTCGCGCACCGCGGCGGAGAGCTGAGCCGAACCCCACGGAGCGTCGTAGCGCAGCGAGCCGACGAAGTCGGGCAGGCGCGAGCGCTGCACGGCGTCGATGAAGGCAACCGCGGTGGCGTTGCCCACGGCGTCGGTGCCGAGGATGATCGGGGTCGGAGCGGTGGTGAGAACCTGCGAGAGAGCACCCGTGCCCGCGCCGGCTGCCGGCGACGGGACCGCGTTCGAGAAGAGCGGGTTCGTGCGGTAGTTCGGGTCTTCCATCGAGATCGTGGCGGTCCAGCCGTCGCCGAACTTCTGGGTGTAGGCGAGCAGGTTGGTCGACGGCATGTTGGAGCCGAGCGAGGAGCCGATGATCTCGTAGTCGGCGGCGTAGAAGTCGTAGAACGAGGAGGCGCGACCGGCGGTCAGGCCGGCGAACTGGATGAACGCCTTGTCGACGTTGATGAAGTTCTGGATACGGCCGAAGGCATCCTGACCGGTGCCGGAGAAGGCGTAGCCGCCGCGCAGGTTCGTGCCGGAGGAGAGCTTGGTGTGGCCGGTGCGGCTCGCCATGTCGACGCGAAGGAAGGCGCGCAGGGTGCCGTAGCCGGTCTGGGTGCGGGTGTCGAAGGCGAAGCGGGCGAGGCCGAGGAAGCCCGAGAGATCGCCGCCGCCGACGACACGACGGTTATCGCTGCCGATGTAGCCATACTCGGCGCGGGCGCGGCCGGAGATGCGCAGGCAGGTGTCGGTTCCGGGGATGTAGAAGAAGCCGGCGCCGTAGGCGGTGCAGACCCGGACGTACTCAATCGGAGCGGCCTTCTTCACCGGCAGGTCGGCGGCCTGAGCCCCACCCACGATGGTCAGCCCCGCTGCCGATCCAAGGAGAAGGCTCTTCACGAGCTTCATGGTAAACCCTCCAGAAGTTTCGAGACCCACGGGATCGGACTTCTGTTTCGGTCGGGCTCTCATCGCTGAGAGCGACCCGGCCAGTCCTTGTTTCCCTTGGAGCTTGGGCCTTCCCACTCGGGTGTTGGCCAAGCCGCAGCGGGGTTATCCCGTCCGCAGCGGCACCATGGGCGAGCGTTGCCGTACGGGCAACAGGCATAACAGTCTTGGAGGTGTCACAAAGTGGCTTCGCTGCCGTCTGTTGCAGCATCGCAACTTAATCCCTGCCCAACCGAAAAGTTTTCCCCGCTGACAAGGTGAAGCGGAGGATGATCTCAGGCACGGCGCGGTGGGACTGATGAACGCGGCGGGCGCGGTCAGCTGCCCTGCGCCTCGCGCTGCATCTCGAGGGTGAGCCAGCGCTCCTCGGCGGCGGCGAGTTCGGTCTCCGCTGCACCGAGCATCGCCGTCGCCTTCTGGAAGCGTCCGGGATCGCGCCCGTACAGGCCTGGATCGGCCAGGAC
>JAGTAM010000657.1 GCA_023422485.1 Pseudomonadota bacterium
TCGTCGTTGAGTTCGGGCGGCGGGTCGTTGTTCGGATGGCCGCGGTAGAACGCGGCCCGCCACTCGACCCGCGCCTGCGCGCCCTCTCGCTGCACCGAGATCGTGGCCGAGTAATCCTTGGCCGGCAGATCGGCCACCTCGTTCTCGAGGATGTAGTAGGCGAAGCTCTTCCGCTCGGAATCGAGCTTGCGGGCCTCCTCGACGATGACATGACCGTTCTTCAGCGTCAGGCGGAAGACCGGCTTGTCCGCGCTTCCCTGCCGTTCGCCGCGGGTCACGTTCTCGATCCAGCCGGCATCGGTCGGGTTGCCGACCACCGACCAGACCTTGTCGGGGGAAGCGTCGATGGTGATGCTCTCGACGATCTTGCGCCGGGTCGGCGCGTGCTGGGCCTCCGCTGCCACGGTGGCGACGGCGAGCGCCGCGGCGGCGAGCAGTGCGATCCGCTTCAAACCGGCATTCTCCTCAGCAATGTCTTGAACCCTCGCCTCACAGAGGGCGGCTCGTCCCGTCGAGGACCCGGCCGGTGCGCCCCAGGGCACCCGCAACCTTGTCCTCGATCCAATCCCAGGCCTCGCGCTCGGCGGGGCCGGCGGTCTTGGCGATGGCTATGGCATGATAGGCCATCTCCGTCAGGATCTTTTCCGGCTCCAGCATGTGAAGCCGCGTGGACAGGATCGCCGCCTCGATCACCGCGCCTTGCGCCCGGTTGTAGCCGATGAACGGCATATGGCTGACCGCATGCACCATCCGCCCGCGAAAGCGCGGGCGCTGGGCATCGTCCTCGATCGCCGCCACCTCGAACTCGGCATGGCCGAAGCACTCGGCCAGCCGCTTGCCGGGGATGCGGTCGCAATCGACCACCGGCCAGTCGCGCCGCCCCGTCACGACGCCGGCGATTACCCGCACGTCGCTGGGCGCCGAGGCCGTGAAATAGGGGCGCTGCGCGAGGTTCTCGATCGTGGGCGAGGGCCGGAACGGGGCGAGCACGAAATCCTCGCCCTCGCGGATCAAGCCGAACGGCACGAGATGCATCGCGCCTTCCGCCGACAGAGTCGTGACGACGGTTTCCAGGATCAGCGGCATCTCAGCTCCGGCCCTCATCCGTCACCAGACGGCCGCAGACGATGCGGCCGCTCTTTGGCTCCGCAAGTCGATCGGGCTCGGCCTCCGCGCCGCGTCCCGTCTCGGTCTCGGGGGGACTCGCGCCCTGCTCCGGATCAGCCTCGGCTGCCTGCGCGGCGGCGGGCGCCGCAGGACCGCTGTGCTTGGTGTGGGCGGCCTTCGTCGGCCCGGCCGCCTTGAAGGCGGTGGTGTCCTCCTGGGTCCGGTCGGCGGCGCAGCCCCAGTCGAGGGGCTCGTCCTGCACGTAGCGCTTGCCCAGCCGAAACGCGGTCTCGGCCTTGGTCAGCTCACCGCCGAGATAGAAGGCGTGCGCGCCGTCGCTCTCCACGCTCAGTTCGGGGAAGAAGGCCATCGCGTCGGTGCCGGTGGTGTGACGGTCGCGGTTGTAGACGTGGATGCCGTCCTCGGCCACCGCGATGCGGTAGTTGGGATCGCGCACCTCCGCGGCGAGGGCCGCGATCTCATCGGGGGTCTGCACGAACGGGCGCTTGTCGTGAAGCGCCAGAAGGTCGCGGCCGTAGCCCTTGGGGAGGGCGGCGTCCTCTCGTGCCGCGTACATCACCCGGCGGGCGGCGTCGTGCTCCTCCACCGTCCGGCGGGTGTGGTTCGAGACCTGCACGATGAGCACGTTGCGGATGGCGAGTTCCGAGCACATGCCGACGAGGAGCGCCGTGACGCCGAGGCTGTCGGCCTCGGTGAGTTCAGTGAGGTTGCCGGTGCCCATCATCATCTCGATGTTCGGCCAGCGCGCGCGGATCTCGCGGTAGCGCACGATCGAGTCGACGAAGCCGAAATGGATCGGCTCCAGGATCGGGTCGGCCATGTAGGGCCGGCCGGCCCGCTCCATCCGCTCGATGGCCCGATCCAGGGAGGGCAGGTCGTCGGGCCGCATCGGCACGAGGATCGGCAGCGCGTCGGTTTCGAAGGCGAGGTCCAGCGTCTCCTCGTTGAGGCTCAGCAGATAGTCGGCGCCGGCCCGCGCGCCGCGGGTCAGCTCGTCGAGCGAGAAGGAATCGACGCTGACGGTGAGCCCCGCGCCCTTCAGCGCCCGCACGCTGTCCTCCAGATGCGGGAAGGCCGTGTCAGGCAACCCGCCGAGATCGATCACGTCGGCGCCGCGGCGGGCGAGGTCCAGGCCCTTGGCCAGGATCTGGTCCGGCGTCATCTTCGAGGCGTCGACGATCTCGGAGAAGATGCGCAGGTCGTGGCGCGAGAGATCGATCTTGCGCCCGGTCAGGCCAAGATAAGCCGGCAAATCAACGATCTCGTCCGGTCCCCGCTCCACCGGCAGGCCGAAATGATCGGCCAGCGCCTCCGGGTTGGCGCGGCAGCGGCCGGGCAGCACGATCCGGGTCGCGCCCTCGGGCATCTGCACCCGGCGCTTGATGATCTCTTCGGTCATCAGCGCGGCAACCTTCACCCCGGCATCGGCGATGCTCCAGGTGAAGCGCTCGGCGGGCAGCGTGGCGGCGACCTTTTCGAGGCGCGCATGGGCCAGCTTGCCGGTGATGAAGACGAGGTGTTCGGGCGCGCTCATGCGGCGGGCCTCTCGCAGGATGAGTCGGGGCCTCGGATCAGGATCGCCCCGGTATAGGCGGCCGCGAAACGGGGGAAGACGGCATCGACGACGCCGGCCTGCGCCAGCAAAGCTGGGTCGGTTCGAGCCGGGATGTCGGCCGACTTGACAAGAATGCAGCGTTCCGCGCCGAGCACGCCTGCCAGCCAGAGGGCGAGGCTGTCGGACGTGACCGCCCAACTCTCGGCGATGTCGGGATGACCCGCTTTGAGCGCAACCGGATCCCAGATCACGGAGCGGTCCTTTGCGAGAGCCTCGGCGACGGCCCCAGGGGTCGCCGCGATGGTGAGGCGCGGTTCGAGCGCGCAAAACACCTCGGCCATGCGGCCCATGGCGTCGAGGGCGAGGCGGTGGGCGAGCCCGTCGTCGAAGCCGAGCGCGGCTTGCGCCGTGCGCACCGCGTCGGCGAAGGGGCCGCCGCCGGGCACGATCACTACAGGGGCGTTGTCCACGCAATCGGTGAGGGTGGCTGAGAGACGCGCACGGTCGGAGACGAGGCTGCCGCCGATCTTGATGACGGCACCATCAACCCTCTCCCCTCTGCGGAAGAGGGTGCCTCGCGGATGAGAGGCGGGAGAGGGGAGCGACGCTTCCGGAGAATGCGGAGCCGGCCCCTCACCCAACCCGCTTCGCGGGCCACCCTCTCCCGCGGAGGAGAGAGGGGTTGGCGTTGAACTTGTCATATCCGTTACGCCGCGTCGGCTCGCGGGCCGTCCCGCATCGCTGTCACCGCCCGTACGACCCGCGCGCCGTCGAGCGCCTGCCGCCGGTCGCCGTCGCGGCAGAGGCCGCCGCGGAAGCCGAGATAATCGGGGTTGAGTCTCGCCAGCGCCGGGATGTCGGCAAGTCCGAGCGAACCGGCAAGCCCGCTCATCAGGCCGTGCGCGCGGCAGCCGGCGACGAAGGCGGCGAGCCGCGGCGCGGACATCAGGGCGGGAAGCGCTGTTCCCGTCTTGCCGCGCGTGTCGATCATCGCTCCGACGAAACCGGCGGCGGCTAGACGCGCGGCCAACGCGTCCCCGGTGAGGCCGTCCTCGGCGAACAGGACGCCGATCACCCGGCCCGGCGCCCGCGCGGCGGCTTGCGTGAGGGCATCGTCGTCTGCGGTGCCGACGGCGATCTTGATGAAATCCACCCCTGTCACGGCCATCGCCGCGATGGCGGCGGCGATCTCGGTCCCCGTTCCGTCACCGGCCACCGCGCTGGTGACGGCCCGCCTGCCGATGCCGGCGACGATGGCGCGGACGGTTTCGGGCGGCAGCGCGCCCAGCGCCCCACGCTCGGGATCCTTGGCGTCGATCAGGTCGGCCCCGGCCCGGAGCGCGGTCAGGGCTTCGTCGGGCCCGCGCACGCTGACGAGCAGGCGGGGACGCGCGGAAAAAGTCGGTTCGATCTCAGACACGGGGAACGTTCTTGCTCAGCCTTGCGCGCCCGCACAAGCCCCGCCTCAGGAACGACCGGGCAGCGGCTCGGCCAGCAGGCGGTTCTTCACGATCCAGCGCGCGGCGTGGGACCAGTCGTCGTCGGTGTTGGCTCTTATCACGGCTTGTCCCTGGCGCACGACCTTGCCGCTCTCGGCCTCGGCGATGGTGACGACGAGGCTGAACAACTGGTTGGCGCCCTTGTCGGCGAAGGTGGTCACGGCAAGCTCCGCCCCGAGCGCCTTGGCGATGGGCGCGGTGCAGCCGTTGCACTTGTAGAGCGGGCTCTCCTTGCGGATTTCTTCCGCCTGAGGGCCGAGATCGACGCTCTCGAGGCCGCCCTTCTCGGCGAGTTGCTTGCGCAGCACATCGGTGACGAGGTCGAGGCGCTTCTGATCGGCCGGCAGCGGCTTGCGGCCATAGGCCAGGGTGGGATCGTTCACCTCCGCCGGAAAGATCGCCGCCTTGCGCGCCGGCTCTTCTGCCGGGGCCGCCCCGCCGAACGCGAACAGGAGAGCGAGGGCGGTCGGGAGGGCGCGAAGTCGCATGGGATGTGTGCCTGGATCGGGCGCGGTGCCGCGCGGACCGACTGTAACTTGGCTTCCCGGATCATTTGGCAACGGTCGGCGCAATCATCCCGAGCGTATCGGCGGGAGCGGCGATGAATGCGAGCCATGTCGCGATCGCGCCGTCCATGGAGTGCGAACGCGTAATCTTATGAAAATCTTATGCTTCTGTCGTTGAGGCCGGTGGCAAGATGTTGCTAGCCTGCCGGGCAATGCGTTCGTCCGTCACGACTCTCCTCGCCGTCGGCCTCGCGACCAGCCTGGCCGCGGCCCTGACCATTCCCCTGCACGCCCAGGAGCCGAAGGCCGCCACCGGCGAACCGCCGTCGGGCTCGCCGACCGCCGGGGCGGCCGCACCGGTTCCCGGCTCCGAGACGCGCGTCGCCGTGCTCTATCGCCCGGTGCCGGCGCCGTCCTCCTACGATGCGGAGGCCGACCCCGAGGATCTCGGCGTCGCCGGCGCGCGGATGGCGGTGAAGGACAACAACACCACCGGCCGCTTCACCAAGCAGACCTTCGCCCTCGACGAGGTCGCCCTCGAAGCCGAGCAGAATCCGGTCGAGGCCGCCAAGGCGTTGGCGGACAAAGGCGTGAAATTCTTCGTGCTGACCCTGCCGGCCGCCGAGGTGCTGGCGGTGGCCGACGCCCTGAAGGATACGGGGGCCGTCATCCTCAATGCCGGCGCGCCGGACGACCGGCTGCGCGGGGCCGATTGCCGCGCCAACCTGTTTCACGTGCTGCCGAGCCGCGCCATGCAGACGGACGCGCTGGCGCAGTACCTGACGCTGATGCGCTGGCGGAAGATTTTTCTGATCACCGGTCCGACCGAGCGCGACAAGGCTTACGCGGAGGCGATGAAGAACTCGGCCCGCAAGTTCGGGCTCAAGATCACCGCGGAAAAGCCCTGGACCTTCGGACCTCTGGCCAAGGCCCGCGGCGACACGCCGACCCGGGCCGAGGCGATGGTCTTCACCCGCGGGCTCGACTACGACATGGCCGTGGTCGCCGACGAGGAGGGCGATTGGGGCGATTACGTCCCCTTCCGCACCGTTGATCCGCGCCCCGTGGCCGGAACGCAGGGGCTGATCGCCACCACCTGGCATCCGACGCTGGAGACCTGGGGCGCGGCCCAGGCGCAGAACCGCTTCCGCCGGCTGGCCGGGCGCCTGATGCGGCCGCTCGATTATCAGGTCTGGGCGGCGGTGCGCACCGTCGGCGAGGCGGCGACACAGACGCGGGGCACCGATCCGGGCAAGCTCGCCGCCCATTTCGTCACGCCCGAATTCTCGCTACCGGCCTACAAGGGCGTCTCGCTGACCTACCGTCCCTGGGACCATCAGTTGCGCCAGCCGATCATCGTGGTCCAGCCCAAGGCGATGGTGTCGGTGGCGCCCGAGCCGGGCTTCATCCACCAGCGCACGCCGCTCGACACGCTCGGCACCGACGAGCCGGAGACGGCGTGCAAATTCCGGTGACGGGCGTTCCGGGCCGCCGAGAGGCCGGACGGGGGGCGATGCGGCAATCGACCACCCGGCCAGCGGCCGCGCGCCGCCCGTTTTTCCTTTGAGCGCCGGCCCGCGAGGGCCATGTCGCTGCAACGGTTTTCAACGCGGGCGCGCAAAGACGCGCCGGAAACGACAGGGAGGACGCCGATGGTCGCTCGCGTGAGGGCGGGGTTGGGGTGCGCGGTGCTCGCAGGGAGTTGGTTCGGCCTCGCGGGAGCGTGGCTCGGCACGATCGGAACGGCGCAGGCCTTCACCGCCTACGTCACCAACGAGAAGGCCAACACCGTCTCGGTGATCGACACCGCGACCATGGCGGTGACCGCGACCTGGAAGGTCGGGCGGCGCCCGCG
>JAGTAM010000684.1 GCA_023422485.1 Pseudomonadota bacterium
GGCCGGGGCTTCTCGGCCTGAGCTACGCGGCAACCCGCCCGCTTATCGACCGAAGGCCGTGTCCCGGCCCGAATGCGCGATCTCGGATCACCTGCGCCGCGGCAACGTCGCGGTCGAGGTCACACCCACAGGCGCAGATGTGTCTGCGCAGCGAGAGCGGCTTGGCTGTGGGCGTGATCGCGCCGCTGGCGCGCGATCCGCGCCGAGGCAGCGGCGAGCCGCACCTTGGCCTTCGCCCGGCGGCGCGAGCCCCGCTTGCAGCGGGCCAGCGCCCGCTGGCGCCGCCTCTGCGCCTTGTGCGCCCGCCGCTCGAAGCGCGGGATCGGCTCGCGGTGTTCGTCCGAGGTCGCGAACAGGCAGGTCAGCCCGAGGTCGATGCCGACGTCGCCCGCGCCGCCGGGCGCGGCAAACGCTGCCTCGACCGACAGCACGACGTGCCATTTGCCGGACTGGCGCGTCAGGATCGCGGTGCCGAGCCGGGCATCGGACGGCAGCGCCCGGTGCCACACGGCCTTGATCTCACCGGGCACGCCGAGGACGGCGATGCGCCCATTCGGGCGCAGCCGCAGGCCGTCGCCGACGCGGAAGGTCGCGGCGTGGTAGCGGGCCGCCGCGCGGAAGCGCGGTCGTCCGCGCTTGCCCGACAGGAAGGCGGCGTAGCTCTGCTCGACCCGACGCAGGACCTGCTGGAGGGCGGTGAACGACCAGCGCGCCAGGGCGGGCTCTTCGGCCCGCACGCCGCGCAGTTCGGCGGCCTGATCGGCGTAGCGCAGTCGCTTGCGCCGCCTGCGCCATGCCTCGTCGCTGGAGGCAGGCGTTGTGCAGGGAGCAGAAGTCGCGCAGCATCGCAGCGAGCGCGGCGCTCTGCGCCGCGTTCGGTCGAAGCCGATACTTGTAGCTGCGCACCTGCGTGGCGTCGGACACGGCCCCGATGTACCCGGTTCGTTCCTCGGGTCAACCGCGCATCACGGCTCCTGCGCATTCACCCACGGCCTGAAGGCCGGGATCCCCTGCGGAAGCAACCTAATGGCGATGCGCCGTCCCGTCGCCTCCACCGGCGTGGTCATGGCGATGAGGCCACCTGACCGGTTCGCGCCGGAGATGTAGCGAAACAGCCTGCCGAATGCCTCGTTGTCGCCTTGCCCTCGCGCATCCGTCTCGACGACGAGCCTTTCGCCGTAGGACCGAATCTCGATCCCGCGTTCGAGGCGCTCGACAACGGTGTATGGGGGCTGCTCGTAGAGCGCGCGGATGCCGAAGATCGAGAGGACGGATTCCAGTAGGGTCTTGAGGTAGTAGGCGAGCTTTCTCATCAAACTTCTCGCGAGAAACCCTGGCGTTCAGGCCGGGGAGGTAAGCGAGAGCGGCTGGAGGCGGCTTCGGCTCGCTGGTTGCGGACGTATTCTGCGATGACGGCGAGGGGCGCGCCGTCGCACGAGGCGACGAAATACGAAGGCGTCCAGAGGACGCCCCGGTAATAGCGACCGGTGATTTCAGGGCGCATGTCGCGCAGCTTGCGGCTCGACACACCCTTGAGGCTGTTGACGAGCTTCGACAGGCTGACCTTCGGCGGGTAAGTCACGAGCAAGTGGACGTGATCGTCCTCACCCGAGCACTCGACAAGCTCGGCCTCGAAGTCGCGGCATACGCTGGCGAAGATCGTTTTCAGGTCGCGGATCGCGGGTTCGGAGAGCACGTCGCGCCGGTATTTCGTGACGAAGACCAAATGCGCGTGAAGCGCAAAAACGACGTGACGTCCCCTGCGGATTCCACATTGCAGCTCCTGAGACCAAATCGTACGGTCGCAGGATGATCGTTCGCGGCTACCGCTACAAGCTGGTGCCTGAGCCTGGGCAGGAAGACATCCTGCGGCAGGTCGCGGGGGTGTGCCGCTTCGTCTACAACCTCGCCCTGGAACAGCGGGTGATGTGGGGGAGGCAGCACAAGATCGGCTACGTCGGCCAAGCCGCGACCTGACCCGCCTGCGCGCGGAGTTCGATTGGGTCCGTGCCGTCTATGTGTCGTGCCAGCAGCAGGCCTTGCGCGACCTCGATCGGGCGTTCCAGAACTTCTTCGTCGGACGCACTGCCTTTCCGCGACCGCGCAAGCGTAGCGTCAACGACACGTTCCGCTTCCCCGGCCGCGAAGTCGAGACGAAGATGCTGAACGCCAAGTGGTCGGCCGTGCGCCTGCCGAAGATCGAATGAGTGAAGTTCCGCGACACGCGGCCGATGCGGGGCGCGATCAAGAACGTCACCGTCTCGCTTGATGCGACCGGCTGGCATGTCTCCTTCGCTCGCGAGATCGAACACGAGGCGCCCGCGCCATCCTTTGAGAGTGTCGGCATCGACCGGGGTGTGGCGACGACGCTCGGCCTCTCGACCGGCAAGGCGATGACGAGGCCCGCCCGCCTCGCGCAAATCGAAACAACCAAGCGGAATGCGCAAGCCGTTGTCGCCCGGCGCAAGCGTGGTTCGAAGCGCAGACAGCGGGCGCAGCGGCGCGTCGCTCGGCTCCAAGCCCGTCAGGCCCGCATCCGCCGCGACTTCCACCACCGGGCCGCTCTCTGCATAGCCCGGCGCTTCGGCGTCGCCGTGATGGAGGACCTTAACACGCGGGGCATGACGGCTTCGGCGCGGGGCACCGTAGCGGAACCCGGTCGCAATGTTCGCCAGAAAGCCGGTCTCAACCGGGTGATCCTGAATGCGGGCTGGCACCAGTTCGCAACGATACTCACCGACAAGATGGAGGAGCGTGGCGGTCAGGTCGTGACCGTCCCGGCTCGGTTCATCGACACCATTGCGACCGCTCGCCCGCGCGTGCTGGCCGTCGATGTATTGTTCCTGGAAGACGGGCGACAGCCGGAGGCGGATCATGCCCTGGCCGCCGCTCTTGCCAAGGTACCCGCCGTCCTGGCGGCGGCCGCCGTTTTCGACGATGCGACGAATGAGGACGGCATCCCGGTCGCGACCGCCGTGCATGGCCCGACACCGGTAGTCGGCGCGACCGCACTGTCGGGGCTTGTCAACCTTTCCGAGGATGCTTCCGGCGTGCCGCGGCACCTTCCCCTTCTTGCCAGAACGAACGAGGGTGTGGCCGCAGCCTTTGCCCTGCGCGCAGCGGCCCTGGCAGCTCGGAGCGATCCGGTCCTGAGCGAGAGACAAGTTCGGATCGGGTCTTCCGTCATCCCGCTCGATCTCGGCTATCACCTTCCCCTCCGTCCCTTCGGACCGCGGCGCTCGATCCAAACGTTCGGTGCCGCCGCACTCCTCGATGCGACCGTACCGGCCGCCGTTCTGGCCGACCGCATCGTCGTGATTGGAGCGACGGCGCTGGGGGGAAGCGACGCCTTTACTACAGCGTTCGATCCCGTGATGCCTGGTGTCGAACTGCTTGCCACCGGCATCGCCCACCTGACCACGGGCGACGGCCTCGTGCGCGACCTGCGCGTTCGCCGCCTCGACGCCTTGGCCGCTATGGCTCTCGCGGGCTCTGCCGTGCTCCTGATTGCACTGGTTTCCCCGCTCCCGGCGGCCTTCTTCGTTCTCCTCATCCTGACTGCATGGCTTGCTGGGGGCACCTTCGCTTTCAGCCAGGGCATCTGGCTGAGCTCCGGCCTGCCGCTCGCAGCCGCCGGACTGCCGGCTCTCGTGTGTGCGGCAGCACGGCAGGCGATCGATCGTCGCCAGAACGTAAGGCTCGCACGATCGGAACAGGCCCTGCGCCAACTTCAACCCGCCGCGCTCGCAAAACGGCTCGCCTGGGATCCGACCTATCTGGCTTCACCCCTCACGCGCGAGATCCCGGTGCTGTTCATCGACCTCACCGGCTTCACCGGCCAGAGTGAGCGCCTCGGCCCGGTGCGCACCCGCGAGATCCTCAAGACGTTTCACGATCTGGTGGACGAAACCGCCTCGTCCCACGGCGGTCTTGTCGTCAACTTCATGGGCGATGGCGCGATGATCGTGTTCGGTGCGCTGGATCACGATCCCGTCAGGGCAGAGAACGCCGTGCGGGCCGCCGAAGAACTCATTGTACGCACCTGCGACTGGATCGAGCGCGACGCCGAGCTGGCAGGCGCCGGACGCGCGCTCGACGTGCGGATCGGCGCACATTACGGACCGGCCATCCTCTCGCGTGTTGGCAGCGATACCAATCAGCACGTCACAGCGACGGGCGATACGGTCAACGTCGCGAGCCGCCTGCTCGCTGTTGCTTCGGAAGCCAAGTCACGCCTCGCCGTCAGCGCCGATCTCCTGACAGCCGCCG
>JAGTAM010000699.1 GCA_023422485.1 Pseudomonadota bacterium
GGCCCAGTCGCCGCGGCCGGCATCGTAGGCCGGCGCGATCTGCTTGATGGCGAAGGTGGCGGAGCGCACGAGATCGAACCGCATCTCGTCGCACTGGTAGAAGCGAAGGCCCGAACCGCAGAGGAGGCCGCGCATCTGCTGCGCGACATCGGCGCCGGCATCCTGCTGGAATGCACCCGTCCGGACGAGGCGCGCCGCCCGCAGAACCGAGACGTCGAGTTGGTGCTGGGCGAAAGCGAGGATCGACGCCTCCATGATCACCGTCACCAAGACGAAGAGCGGCAGGATGACGAGCGAAAGTTCGACCGCGGCAATGCCGTCGACGTTACGGACGAACCGAGACCTCAGACTCTCTGATGCTGAACAGCGCCGGCGATGCGGGATGAGCTGAGAGGCTTTCAAGGCTTGGACTTCGTCGATGCCGCTTCCCCCGCGGTCTCAGCACCACCGGGGCTTTTCCCCGATATGAGACGGGCTCGCTTGAACACGTTACGGCGACGCGCCTTTATGCTCCGTGAATCCAATCGCGAAGACTGCACCGTCCGGCGACCTGCCATGCCTGTCGCGGCATGTGCGGAAGCATGCGGCTCATCAATTGATTGTGACCGCCCGCACATGACCGATTTCGCCGGTCTTCGGCCAGATGCCGCGATCCTCATCACTTCGTCACCGGCAATCTAATCCTTTTCCATAAGGGTGAGCCCATCATCCCGCGATCAAAGAGGGAAGCCGCCGGGATGCCGCTCCGATCGGGCGGTGGATTTGCAGGCGATGTGCGGCCGGGCTTCGATCGCGGCTGCGAACAGCGCAGGGCGCCCGGCAACCCGCTCGGCCTGAGCGCCGAACATTCCTTCGCACCTCCAGAGCCTGCGATCGACCGGAGCGCGCCCCGGGTGGCCTGTCATGGTCGAGGCGCTGGGGCGCCCCGGGATTTCCAGCCGGCGCCCTCGCAGCCGATCTCCATCTTCAGCCCGCCCGACAAAATCTAAGCAGCGTTTTTAACATCCGATCTATATACAACCACTGCGATACAGGCTAGCATTCCCACAAGTCACCCTAATCGATAGTCGGGTGTACTGATCATACGCACGGTCGTCTGCGCAGAAATCACTGCAAGCTGCGCCTTTATGCCAGGAAGGCGCGCCTAAACCGTCACGCCTGCGAAACATACTCGCGGAGAGCCATTTCACACGTCTGCCTTACGCGCCCATTCGGCAAGCTCGGACCGGAGAAACGCCTGTGGCAACATTGGTCACCTCGCCAAGCGGCACAGACGAAAAAGCCAATCAGGTTCTCTGGACAAGCACCGCGGCCTTCACGGCCAGCTTCGCGGTCTGGACGATCTTTGCCATCATCGGCATCGGGATCAAGGACGAGCTGGGGCTGTCCGAGAGCCAGTTCGGACTTCTCGTCGGCACCCCGATCCTGTCCGGTTCCGCATCGCGGCTGTTTCTCGGCATGTGGTCCGACCGCTACGGCGGCCGCAAGATCTTCGCCGCGCTCATGTTCATCTCGGCGGCTGCCACCTACGCTCTGATCTGGGCCGACAGTTACTTGACGATGCTGCTCGCCGGCCTCGTCGTCGGGCTGGCCGGGGGCACCTTCTCCGTCGGCGTCCCTTACGTTTCGCGCTTCTTCTCGCCGGAACGGCAGGGCACCGCGCTCGGCATCTTCGGAGCCGGCAATGTCGGCGCGGCCGTGACCAAGTTCCTCGCGCCCTTCGTCATGGTCGCCATGGGCTGGCGCGGCGTCGCCGAGGTCTGGGCGGCGGGCCTCGCCATCACCGCGGTGCTGTTCCTGCTCCTCACCCGGGACGAGCCGCGCAGCGCCGCCGACGCCCAAGCGGCGCGCGAGCCGTTCCTGGCCCAGTTCAAGGTGCTCGTCCACGCCCAGGTCTGGCGCTTCTCGCTGTATTACTTCTTCGTCTTCGGCGGCTTCGTCGCGCTGGCACTGTGGCTGCCGCATTATCTCGTCGCGACCTACGGGCTGTCCCTGTCCTCGGCCGGCATGCTGGCGGCCTTCTACTCGGTGCCCGCCAGCCTGTTCCGCATCTATGGCGGCGTGCTGTCCGACCGCTACGGCGCCCGCGCGGTGCTCTACTGGACCTTCGGCGTGGGCATCCTGTCCACCTTCATGCTGTCCTATCCGCCCACCACCTACATCATCGAGGGAATCCGCGAGCCGATCCGCTTCTCGACGAGCCTGGGACTCATCCCGTTCCTCGTCATCATGTTCGTGCTCGGCTTCTTCATGAGCCTCGGCAAGGCCGCCGTGTTCAAGCATGTGCCGGTCTATTACCCGCACGACGTCGGCGCGGTCAGCGGGCTCGTCGGGATGATCGGCGGCCTCGGCGGCTTCCTCCTGCCGGTTGCCTTCGGCGTCCTGGAGGACCTGACGGGCGTGCGAACCGCCTGTTTCGCGCTGCTGTTCCTCGTCGTCACGGCCTCGCTCATCTGGATGCACGTGTCGATCCAGAGGATGGAACAGGCGGCGGCGCGGCCGGGAGCGCCGATCGGCGCGCCCGCACGCCCCGTCGGCACCGTGCGCGACATCCCGGCGCCCGACGAGCGCCGTCGCCCCGAACCGGAGGCGCAGGACGCGCACCTCCTGACGGACTGGCGACCGGAAGATCCGCAATTCTGGGAGAGCACGGGGCGCGCCATCGCCCGGCGCAACCTCTGGATCTCGACCTATTGCCTCGCGCTCGCCTTCGCCGTCTGGCAGCTCTGGAGCATCGTCGTGGCCTGGCTGCCGGCGGCGGGCTTCCAGTTCACGTCCAATCAGCTCTTCTGGCTGGCGGCGGCGCCGGGGATCTCCGGCGCGACGCTGCGCATCTTCTACTCGTTCCTCGTGCCGGTCTTCGGCGGACGCCTGTGGACGGCGCTCTCGACCGGCACGCTCCTCATCCCCGCCTTCGGCATCGGCTACGCCGTCCAGAACCCGCAGACGCCCTACCTGATCTTCCTGACGCTGGCGCTCCTGTGCGGCTTCGGCGGCGGCAACTTCGCCTCGTCGGTCGCCAACATCTCCTTCTTCTTCCCGAAGCGCGAGAAGGGCCGTGCGCTCGCGATCAATTCGGGTATCGGCAATCTCGGCGTCAGCGTGATGCAGCTCGCCGTTCCCATCGTCGTCTCGATGAGCCTGTTCGGCGCTCTCTCAGGAAACCCGCAGACCACGCCCGACGGCGCCACGATCTGGCTGCAGAACGCCGGCTTCCTGTGGGTGCCGCTGATCGGGGCCGGCGTCATCGCCGCCTGGATCGGCATGAACGACATCGCCTCGGCCAAGGCGTCCTTCAGCGAACAGATGGTGATCTTCCGCCACCTGCACACCTGGGTGATGTGCTGGCTCTACACCGGCACCTTCGGCACCTTCATCGGGATGTCGGCCGCGTTCCCGCTCCTGACGCGGCTGGTCTTTCCCGAGGTCAGCGCTCTGCACTACGCCTTCATCGGTCCCCTGGTCGGCGCCCTGTCGCGCGCCTTCTCGGGCGGGTTGTCGGACCGGCTCGGCGGCGAGCGCGTGACCCTCTGGGTCTTCGTCTCGATGATCGTCTTCGCGCTGCTCCTGATCTGGGCGCTCGAGATCCGGAGCTTCCCGCTCTTCTTCGCCATGACGCTGCTGCTCTTCTTCTCGAGCGGCGTCGGCAACGCCTCGACCTTCCAGATGGTGCCGGGGATCATGGCGCGGGTCGTCGAGGCCGAAGCACCGCAGGCGAGCGCCGAGCAGCGGCGCCGCAAGGCGGACGGCGAGAGCGCGGCCATCACCGGCTTCATCTCGGCCATCGCGGCCTATGGCGGCTTCTTCATCCCCAAAGCGTTCGGGACCTCGATCGATATCTCCGGAAGTGCCGACGCGGCGCTCTACGGCTTCGCCGCCTTCTTCATCACCTGCGCCGCGGCCACGTGGTTCTTCTACACCGGCCCGCGCGGGCTCTTCCGGACGACGGAGCGACGGGCATGAGCCACTTCCTCGACCGCCTGACCTTCTTCCGACAGCACCGCGAAACCTTCTCCGACGGCTGGGGCGTCGCCACCGACGAGCCGCGCGCCTGGGAGAACACCTATCGAAAGCGCTGGGCCTCGGACAAGATCGTCCGCTCCACCCACGGCGTGAACTGCACCGGCTCCTGCTCGTGGAAGATCTACGTCAAGGGCGGGATCGTCACCTGGGAGACGCAGCAGACCGACTATCCCCGCACGCGGCCCGACCTGCCCAACCACGAGCCGCGCGGCTGCCCGCGGGGCGCGAGCTATAGTTGGTATCTCTACTCGGGAACGCGCATCAAATACCCGCTCGTGCGCGCCCGGATGCTGAAGGCGTGGCGCGAGGCCCGCGCCAAGCTCGGGCCGGTCGATGCCTGGCGGAAGATCGTCACGGACGGTGAGACCCGCGCCGCTTGGGTGACGCGCCGGGGACGCGGCGGCTTCGTGCGGGCGACCTGGGACGAGGTCGCCGACATCATCGCGGCGGCCAACATCCACACGATCAAGGAATACGGACCCGACCGCATCGCCGGCTTCTCGCCGATTCCCGCCATGTCGATGGTCTCCTACGCCGCGGGCACGCGCTACCTGTCGCTGATCGGCGCCACGTCCTTGAGCTTCTACGATTGGTATTGCGACCTGCCGCCGTCCTCGCCGCAGACCTGGGGCGAGCAGACCGACGTTCCGGAGAGCGCCGACTGGTACAATGCCGGCTTCCTGCTGGTCTGGGGATCGAACATCCCGCAGACTCGCTCGCCGGACGCCCACTTCTACACGGAGGCCCGCTACAAGGGCACGAAGAGCGTCGTCATCTCGCCCGATTACAGCGAGGCCTGCAAGTTCGCCGACCTCTGGCTGCACCCGAAGCAGGGCACCGACGCGGCGCTGGCGCTCGCCCTCGGCCACATCGTCCTGAAGGAATTCTACATCGACCGGCAGGTGCCGTACTTCCAAGATTACGCGCGGCGCTTCAGCGACATGCCGTTCCTAGTGAAGCTGGTCGAGCGGGAGGGGCGGTTGCTCCCCGACCGCTTCCTGCGCGCCGCCGACTTCGCGGACAGCCTCGGCGAGGCGGCGAACCCGGACTGGAAGACGGTGGCGCTCGATCAGGACGGGGGCATCGTCTGCCCGCGCGGCTCCGCCGGCTTTCGCTGGGGCGATCCCGGCAAGTGGAACCTGGAGGAGACCGACGGCGCCGGCGCACCGGCTCGCCTACGCCTGTCGCTCGCCGGCATCGAGGACCGGCTGGCGCCGGTCTCGTTTCCCTATTTCGGCGGCATCGCGCCGGGAGGCTTCGTCGCCACCGATCATCCCGAGGTGCTGAGCCGCCTCGTGCCCCTGCGCCGGGTCGCGCTGAAGGATGGCGAGGCGCTTGCGGCCACGGTCTTCGATCTGCTCTGCGCCAATTACGGCGTCGACCGCGGTCTCGGTGGGGACGATGTCGCGGCGAGCTACGACGACGACGTGCCGTTCAGCCCGGCCTGGGCGGAGCGCATCTGCGGCGTGCCGCGGCAGGCGATCCTGCAGACCGCGCGGGAATTCGCCGAGACCGCCGAGAAGACCGATGGGCGCGCCATGGCCATCGTCGGGGCCGGGCTCAACCAATGGTACCACATGGACATGAGCTATCGCGGCATCATCGCGCTGCTCATCCTGTGCGGCTGCGTCGGCAAATCGGGCGGCGGCTGGGCGCATTATGTCGGGCAGGAGAAGCTTCGCCCTCAGACCGGCTGGCTGCCGCTGGCCTTCGCCCTCGATTGGGTGCGCCCGCCGCGCCAGATGAACGGGACGTCGTTCTTCTACGCGCATTCCGACCAATGGCGCTACGAGACGCTCGCCGTCTCCGACATCCTCTCGCCGACGGCGCCCCCCGGCGACTGGTCGGGCTCGATGCTCGACTACAACCTGCGTGCGGTGCGCATGGGCTGGCTCCCGTCCGCTCCGCAGCTCGACACCAATCCGCTGGCGCTGGCCCGCAGCCTGGAGGCGCGGGGCGAGGACCCCGCCACGGCCCTGCCGCGCCTCTTGAAGTCGGGCGAGGTCAAGTTCGCCATGGCAGATCCAGATGCGCCGCAGAACTGGCCGCGCAACATGTTCTTCTGGCGCTCCAACGTGCTGGGTGCCAGCGGCAAGGGGCACGAATACTTCCTCAAGCACCTCGTCGGCTCCTCGCACGGCGTCGTCGGGACCGAGGACGGCATCCGGCCGGACGAGGTCGTGTGGCGGGAGGAAGCGCCCAAGGGCAAGCTCGACCTGATGGTCAACATCGACTTCCGCATGTCGACCACAAGCCTCTATTCCGACATCGTCCTGCCGACGGCGACTTGGTACGAGAAGCACGACCTCAACACTTCGGACATGCATCCCTTCATCCACCCGCTGACGGCCGCGGTGGATCCGGTCTGGGAGGCCCGCAGCGACTGGGACATCTTCCGCACCATTGCCCAGACCTTCTCCCGCCTCTGCGAGGGCGAACTCGGCGTCGAAAAGGACATCGTCCTCAACCCGATCCAGCACGACAGCGCCGCCGAACTCGCCCAGCCCTACGCCCCGCTCGATTGGGGCCGCGGCGAGACGGAGCCGGTGCCGGGGCGGACCATGGCGTCGATCGCCGTGGTGGAGCGCGACTATCCCGCGACCTACGAGCGGTTCACCGCCATCGGCCCCAAGCTCGATACGCTCGGCAACGGCGGCAAGGGCCTGGAATGGAACACCCAGGCCGAGGTGGCCCAGCTCGGCACGCTGAACGGCCGCGTCGAGACCGGGCCGGCGGCGGGACGGCCGAAGGTCCTGACCGACATCGATGCCTGCGAGACGATCCTGATGCTCGCGCCCGAGACCAACGGACAGGTCGCGGTCAAGGCGTGGGAGGCCCTGAGCCGGGCGACCGGACGCGACCACGCTCACCTCGCGGCCGGCAAGGAGGAGGAGAAGATCCGCTTCCGCGACGTCGTGGCCCAACCGCGCAAGATCATCTCCTCGCCGACCTGGTCGGGGATCGAGAGCGAGAAGGTCTGCTACAGCGCCGGCTATACCAATGTTCACGAGCTCATCCCCTGGCGCACCCTGACGGGGCGGCAGCAGCTCTTCCTCGACCACCCATGGATGCTGGCCTTCGGCGAGGGCTTCGTGACGTGGCGACCGCCGATCGACACCAGGACCGTGGCGCAGGTCGCCGGCAAGCTGCCGAACGGCCACCCCGAAATTCAGCTCAACATCCTCACGCCGCACCAGAAATGGGGAATTCACTCCAGCTATACCGAGAACCTCCTGCTGCTCAGCCTCAACCGCGGCGGGCCGACGATCTGGGTCAGCGAGGTCGATGCCCGCAAGGCCGGGATCGAGGACAACGACTGGATCGAAGCCTTCAACGTCAACGGAGCCGTGACCGCCCGCGCGATCGTCTCCCAGCGCATCATGGAGGGTTCAGCGATCATGTATCACGCGCAGGAAAAGCTCGTGAATACGGTCGGGTCCGAGATCACCAATCAGCGCGGCGGGGTGCACAACTCCATCACGCGCATCAACATGAAGCCGACGCACATGATCGGCGGCTACGTCCAGTTCGCCTACGGCTTCAACTATTACGGAACCGTCGGCGCCAACCGCGATGAATTCGTCATCATCCGCAAGATGAACCACGTCAACTGGTTCGACAAAGCCGTCGACGACACGTTCAACACGCAAGGGACCGCCGATTGGGGCGGGCACGGCGCCACATCGACCACCAAGTCGAAGGAGACGGCGGCATGAGGGTTCGCGCGCAGATCGGCATGGTGCTCAACCTCGACAAGTGTATCGGCTGCCACACCTGCTCGATCACCTGCAAGAACGTCTGGACCAATCGTGAAGGCGTCGAATACGCTTGGTTCAACAATGTCGAGTCGAAGCCCGGAATCGGTTATCCGAAGGATTGGGAAAACCAGCACCGCTGGAAGGGCGGATGGGCCCGCAAGGCGAACGGGCGCATCGAGCCGAAGATCGGCGCCAAATGGCGCGTGCTCTCGAAGATCTTCGCCAACCCGGACCTGCCCGAGATCGACGATTTCTACGAGCCCTACACGTTCGAATACGGCTGGCTGCAGCAGGCCCCCGAGCTTCAGGCCCAGCCCTCCGCCAAGCCGCGCTCCCTCATCACCGGCGAGGTGATGAACAAGATCGAGTGGTCGGGCAATTGGGAGGACGATCTCGGCGGCGAGTTCTCCCGCCGTTCTCAGGACGCCAACTTCGACGGCATCGAGAAGGAGATCTACGGCCAGTTCGAAAAAACCTTCCTGATGTATCTGCCGCGCCTGTGCGAGCATTGCCTCAACCCGGCCTGCGTCGCCTCCTGCCCCTCGGGCGCGATCTACAAGCGGGAGGAGGACGGCATCGTCCTGATCGATCAGGAGAAGTGCCGAGGTTGGCGCATGTGCGTCTCCGGCTGCCCTTACAAGAAGATCTACTATAACTGGTCTTCGGGAAAATCGGAGAAGTGCATCTTCTGCTTCCCGCGCATCGAATCCGGTCAGCCCACCGTCTGTTCGGAAACCTGCGTCGGTCGGATCCGCTATCTCGGCGTCATACTCTACGATGCCGACCGCATCGAGGAGGCGGCCTCCGTCGAGAATCCGAAGTCGCTCTACGAGTCGCAGCTCTCGATCTTCCTCGATCCGCACGACCCTGCCGTGCGCCGGCAGGCGCTCCGCGACGGCGTGCCGGAGGAATGGCTCGACGCCGCCATCCTGTCCCCCGTCTACAAGATGGCGATGGAGTGGAAGGTCGCCTTCCCGCTCCACCCCGAATACCGCACCCTGCCGATGGTCTGGTACGTGCCGCCGCTCTCGCCGATCCAGTCGGCGGCCGAGGCCGGTAAGATCTCGGCCAAGAACGGGATGCCGGATGTCGAGAGCCTGCGCATTCCGATGCGCTACCTCGCCAACATGCTGACCGCGGGCGAGGAGGCACCGATCGTCTCGGCGCTGCGGCGGATGCTGGCCATGCGCGCCTTCATGCGCGCCAAGACGGTGGACGGGCGCCTCGACGAGAGGATCGCGGAGGAGGTCGGGCTCACCGCGCACCAGGTCGAGGAGATGTATCGCACCATGGCGCTGGCGGCCTACGAGGACCGCTACGTGATCCCGACCAGCCATCGCGAGGTGGACGAGAACGCCTACCACCTGCGCGGCTCGACCGGCTTCTCCTTCGACGAGCCCACCAACGGTGCCACGAAGACGAACCTGTTCGGCGGCGCCAAGCGCACGCCGCGCAAGCCCTACATGGACGTGCCGCTATGAGGTACACGCTGCGCGCCCTGTCGGTGCTGATCGCCTATCCGAGCGAGGACCTGCAGGCCCATAGCAGCGCGGTCCGCGAGGCCCTGCACGGGGAGGCGGAACTGCCGCCCGAGGCCCTGGGCCGCCTCGAACCGCTCTTCGAGGCGTTCGCAAGCCAGGACCTGTTCGATCTGCAGGCGCATTACTGCGAATTGTTCGACAGTTCGCGCGCGCTCTCGCTGCATCTCTTCGAGCATGTCCACGGCGACGGCCGCCAGCGCGGGCAGGCGATGATCGATCTCGGCCAGGCCTATCTCGCCCGCGGCTTCATGATGCGAGAGGCCGAGCTTCCCGATTACCTGCCGATGTTCCTCGAATTCCTGGCGATCCTGCCGCACGACGAGGCGGAGGAATGGCTCTCGCAACCGGCCCACGTTCTGGAAGCCCTGGAACAGCGGCTCATCGAGCGGGAGACCTATTACGCGGGCGTGCTGCACAACCTGCTGCATCTGGCCAAGCGCCGGCCCTGTACCGGAAATGTCCGGGACCTGCCCGACTACCGCGATCCGGCGACACCCGCCGAGATCGACCGGGCCTGGGAGGATGCGCCGATCAATTTCAGCGCGCCCCTCGGGGACGCATCCCAGCCATCCGCGCTGATGACGCGCCTGCGCGCCGCCCAGCGCGATGCCAGAGCGCTTTCCGACGAAGTGGACGCCGGTTCGCTGAAAGAAAGCGCGGTCAAGTAAAGAGATATCGATCAAGCAAAAGGAGGCTGAGATGTGGGAGGCGGTCAATTATCTCCTCTTCGGCTGGTATCCTTACCTCGCCGTGACGGTTCTGGTGTTCGGCAGCATCCTGCGCTTCGATCGGGCGCAATATTCCTGGCGCTCGGAATCCTCGCAGTTCCTCCGGCGCAAGCAGATGCTGCTCGGATCGAACCTGTTCCACCTCGGGATCCTGGTCATCCTGGTCGGCCACTTCGTCGGCCTGTTGACGCCGATCGCGCTGTTCGAGCGGTTCGGCATCAGCCACACCGCCAAGCAATTGATGGCCATCACCGTCGGCGGCATCGCCGGCATCGCCGCCCTGATCGGCTGCTCGCTCCTGCTTCACCGCCGCCTGTTCGATGCCCGCATCCGGCGCAGTTCCTCCATCGGCGACATCCTCGTGCTCGTCCTGATCTGGCTGCAACTGATCGTGGGCATCGGCAGCTTCTACTGGACGTTCCAGGCGCTCGACGGGCACGAAATGGTGCGCTTCATGGGATGGGCCCAGGGCCTTCTCACCTTCCAGCCCGGCGCCGCGGACCTCCTGCTGGAAACGGCGCTGGTCTACCGGCTGCACATCGTCATCGGTCTGACGATCTTCCTGATCACCCCCTTCACCCGGCTCGTTCACGTCTTCAGCGCCCCGGTCTGGTACCTGTTCCGGCCGGGCTATCAGGTCGTGCGCTCGCGGCGCGGACCGGCGCAGGCGGTCGCCGACCCGTTCGCCGGCGCGATCAGCGGGGCAGCCTCGATCGGACGGGCTCAGGCGGAGAGCGCGCAATGAGTGCCACGCTCATCATCGACCGCCGCCCGGATCCGGCGATGCCGACCGGCTGCGGCAGCGGCTGCGGCTGTGCCTCGGCGTCGAAACCGCCCGCGCCGCCGCCGAGCGACGGCCCCGTCTCCGTCAACGGCGTGGCGATCGCGGCCGAGGCGATCGCCCGCGAGATCC
>JAGTAM010000702.1 GCA_023422485.1 Pseudomonadota bacterium
CCACCGAATAGGCCATGCCCGAGGTCGAACGTCCGCTCGGCGCCACCGCCCGGCTCATGGTGCGGAGCGCCGCGTCGTCGGGCGCGAGGTCGTAGCCGCCGAGCCGCGCGGCAAGGAAGGCCTCGGCGTGGTCGCTGTCGGTCTCGATCAGCCCCATCGGACCGTCATCGAAGCGCCGCCCGGCGCGGCGGGCCGTGTCGGTGGTCTTCCCCAGCAGGCAGCGGAAGAACTGATTCTTTCGCGACTCGAGCAGGGCGAAGGCGCGGTCCAAACGGTCGGGCTCGACCACCAGGGCTTCGCGGGCGCGACCCAAGAGACCTTCCAGCGCCGGCCCCCATTTCGGATCGACGATTTCGGCAAGTTCGCAGATCGGCGCCGCCTCGATGCCGAGCCGGCTCAGCTCCTCGCGAAAAGCCTCCGTATCTGAGGACAGGCGCGCGACCGATGAGCGCCCGGCATTCACCTGCGTGTCGAGGCCGCGAACCTCGTTCTCGCGCTCACGGGCCTTAAGGGCGAGGTCTTCCGCCTCTTCTTCCAGGGCACTCGCGATGTCGGGCATCTGCGCGAGGCCGTCCAGCAGCCCCTTCAACGGCCCGTCGACCCGTAGGATGTCCTCCGGCGGCGCCTCGCGCCTGAGCCCCGAGCGGGCGCAGGCCTCGACGATGCGGGCCGCCCCCAAGTCGATCCGGCGCAAGGGACCGGCAATGGCACTGAGGCGGCCAGCATCCTGCACGAGGCCAACGATGGCGGCGAGGCGGTTGGTCAGGTCGCGCCGGTCACGGGCGGCCATGGCGAGGCCGGCATTTGAGGCGGCAAGACGCGCCTCCGCCGCGCTGCCGACGATCAGCGCCTTGCGGGCGGCGATCTCGCTGTCGATCTCGCGCACGAAGCCCTGGCTCGTCGCCACGCTCTCGCGGGCGATGCGCAGGCGCTCACTGGTGTCGGCGAGAAGCCGTCGGGCTTCCGTGTGGTCGAGGATGCGGCGGCGCAGATCCGCGCTGCCTGCGCGCATCTCGTCGAGCGCGGCTGTGAGGCTCGCCCGCGCCCAGGACTCGTAGCGCTCGCAGATGCGCGAGAGGTGAGCGAGGCGCTTTTCCAGCTCCTCGATCGTCTCCAGAAGCCGCCGCCACGTCTCGATCGACTGGCGGATGCGGGCGACGTCCAGCGGCTCGGCCTCCAGCACGAAACTGCGCACGAAGGCGCTGGTGTCGAAGATCGGCTTGAAGGCCACCGCGTTGAAGAAGGTGCGCAGGAACTGGCGTGGATCGGGGGTTGCCGCTCCCTCGCGCAGGGTGGCCAGCACGGCCGCGGTGAAGCGCTCGCCGGAGGTGCGGAACTCCTCGAAGCTGTCGGCCCGACGGCGCAGATCCGCGGCGACGTCGGCCCAGGGGGCGACGAAGCTGCCCTCGCTCGTCTCCCGCACGTAATCGGCGATCTCGAAGCGGTGGCCGATGGCGACGAAGCGCGAGAGCGTCTCTTCCTTCGGCTCCTCCGAGCGGGCGGCCAGCGCCAGCCCGACGGTGACGACGCGCCCGCTCGCCGGGTTCTCGAACACGAGGGCGATGAGGGTCTCGCAGGCCTCCCGCGTCGGGCGCCCCCCCTCGGCCGGGTCGCTGATCCAGCCGAGGCAGTAGTCGCGCACCGTGCGGGCGGAGCGGCCCGAGGCGGAGGCGTTGAGCGCGAGCCGGCTCGCATTGTTGCCGGCGAGAACGGTTCCGACCGCGTCGAAGATCGTGGACTTGCCCGCCCCCGTGGGACCGACGAGCGCCGCCGCGCCCCGAATCCGGATCTGCTCGCGCCGGATGAGGTACCAATTCGAGATCGCGATATCGGTGAGGCGGTACACCGGCTTGGCCGCTTGTCCCCGAGGTTGAACGAGAGACAGGGCAATGGACGCTCCGCCCCGCTCACGCAAGGGCGGCCTCCCACGGCACGGCGCCCCGCCGCCCTCGGTGCAACCGAAGGCGGTCCGACAAGCCGGATGCGACCGATCCGGGACGCTGAGGGCTGAGAAACGATTGGGCGCCTGACCTCGCCGCGTTCCGAAAACTAGCAATCGCCGTTCGGCAAGAGGCTCTTTCACCGAGCCGTGATTTGACCCGATGAGGTCGATCCGAGATGAGGCCGAGCAAGATCCGGATCTGCGCCTTCGGCCGAGAGGAGCAGGCGCAGATTGTTTCAACGACAGGTTATGAAGCGCCTTTGATTACTGCTATTCACGGTGCCATACGTAGTCTGACACACACGAAAATTATCGATCCTGACACGAGCCGAACTCAATCCGTGCCATAAGATGACGCGCGTTCTTCATCCGCCCGGAACATCGATCGCCGAGATGCCCGCCCACCGTCCTCGCCTGGTTTACGGGGTCCTGTTCATCATGGCTTCGATCGTGCTGTGGGGTACGGCATCATGGATGACCGGCAGCATCATCTGGGTCTGAACGCGCGTCAGATGTCCTTCTTGAAGGCGATATAGCCTCCGAAGACGTAACCGCCCTGCAACGCGCAGAGGGAAGCCGCGATCATCAGCACGTCGGCCATCACGATATGGCCGCTGTGGAGGTGATAC
>JAGTAM010000042.1 GCA_023422485.1 Pseudomonadota bacterium
CGGCGGCGATGCCACCCTGCGCCCAGCCCGTCGCCGTTCCGGTGCCGAGGGGGGCCGCGCTGACGAGGGTGACCGGCCGGGGTGCGAGCCGCAGGGCCGTGGCGCGCCCCGCCACCCCGGCGCCGCCCACGATGACCCGGTCGGCAGGACTCCGGGCGAAGACGCTCATCAGGCGGCCTGCCGCGGTGAGACGGTCGGGGTCGGCTTCACCGCGAGCATCCGCTCCACGGCAAGCCGCGCCCGCTCGGCCAGCCCTTCCTCGACGGTGATCTCGTGCGTCATCGTTTCCAGCGATCGGCGGATGTTGCTGAGCGAGATCCGCTTCATGTGCGGGCAGAGATTGCAGGGCTTGATGAACTCGATGTCCGGGTTGGCCACCGCGATGTTGTCGGCCATCGAGCACTCGGTCACGAGCACGACCTGCGAGGGCCGCTTCTCTGTGACGTAGTTCATCATCATCGCCGTCGAACCGGAGAAGTCCGAAGCCTCGACCACCTCCGGCGGACATTCCGGGTGGGCGATGACGGTGATGCCGGGATAGCTGTCCCGCACGTCGGCGATGTCGGCCGGTGTGAAGCGCTCATGCACCTCGCAATGGCCGGCCCAGGTCAGCATCTCGACCTCGGGGACTTGGCTCTGAACATTGCGGGCCAGGAACTCGTCAGGAATCATCAGAACCCGCGGGACGCCGAGAGCGCGCACCACGTCGGCGGCGTTGCCGGAGGGGCAGCACACATCCGACTCCGCTTTCACAGCGGCGGAGGTGTTGACGTAGGTCACCACCGGCACGCCGGGATACTTCGCCCGCAAAGCCCGGACGTCGGCGGCGGTGATCGAATCGGCGAGCGAGCAGCCGGCGGCCATATCCGGCATCAGCACGGTCTTGCCCGGGTTCAGGAGCTTGGCGGTCTCGGCCATGAAGTGAACGCCGGCCAGGACGATGACGTCCGCATCCACCCGCGCCGCCTCGCGCGCCAGGGCGAGGCTGTCGCCGACGATGTCGGCCACGGTGTGGAAGATCTCCGGCGCCTGGTAATTATGGGCCAGAACCACAGCATTGCGCTCGCGTTTCAGGCGGAGGATCGCCTCGACGTCCGGGGCGAGCGCTGGCCACTCGATGGCCGGCACATGACGGCTCACCCGCTCGTAGAGGTCGGGCAGCGGGAAGGCCCGTCCGGCGGGCTCGCGAAGGGCGGATCCTGCCTCGGACATCGCGGTCTCCTTTATGCTCAAATTGAGCATTGCGCCGCCTAACTTAGGCGGGGCGATCCTCCTTGTCCAGATATGCTGAGAGTGAGCATAACGATTTTGCGACGCAAAACATTCGCTGCGACCGCACATCCCACGCCTGAGCGCGAGGTCGATCCTCGTAGCCGCATGAATTGGAAAGAGTTTCAAAAGACCCGTTGGCCGATCTGACGGACGATCCTTTCGCCACCTAAGCGATCATTGAAAGCCGATGTTAACTCCCGCCAAGTCATCATCGCGGCCATCGCCACGAAGAGTTTCTTACCTATCCAAGAATCAACCGGCGGGTGAACAACGGTAACCAAGCGCAACTACCTTGGGTCTGCCGTTCGAAATAAGTGGCAAAGAAGAACGTGGGGGTCCTCTAACGCCATGCTGACTTTCAAGCTCGGCCGCAATGCCGGACTGTCCGCACCTGCCACACCTGACGCTCCGCCTGCCGGAACGTCCGATGAGGCGCGCCTGATCGGCGCGCTCAAGCGCTTGGCCGATCGCGCTGCGCTCGATGTGCCCGCCGCACCGGAGAGTGCGTTGGACGTCGCTTTGAGTGATCTCGAGCGTGCGCAGAATTCTGGGCTGTGTGCCGAGCGAAGCCATATCGCTGCCATCGCCCGGGAAGCCTCGGAAGGCGCCATCAACATCGGCTGGACGACCTACGATGTCGGCGAGGTCGCGCAAGCCACGCAGACGATCGCGAGCGCCATCGAGGAGATGGGCGCTTCCATCGCCGAGGTCGCCGAGACGTCGGAGTCCGCCGGCTCCAGCGCCGCACAGGCGCGCGAGGCGATGACGGCCTGCATGTCCGACGTCGGCAATGCCCGCTCGGCCATGGATTCGATCCGCGATCGCACGCATCAGATCGATGAGCGGCTTCAATTGCTCCAGAACGCCATCGCCGAGATCGGCACGATGGCGGGCACCATCGCCACGATCTCCAGTCAGACGAACCTGCTGGCACTCAACGCCACCATCGAGGCGGCGCGCGCCGGCGAGGCGGGCCGTGGGTTCTCCGTCGTCGCGGCCGAAGTGAAATCCCTCTCCGGGCAGACCGCCCGCTCGACCGAGCAGATCCGCACCTGGCTCCACACGCTCCAGGGCGAGATGAGCCAGATTGCTCGTGCCGTCGAGGAGAGCCGTTCGGCGGTCTCGACCGGCAGTTCCGTGGTCGACAGCCTGGGAACCCGCGTCGAGGGCGCGGCCGAGCAGATCGCGCGCACCAGCGAGATGACGACGGCCCTGGCCGCGGCCATTACGCAGCAGAGCAGCGCAACGGCGGAGATTTCGAGCAGCGTCCAAAACATCGCCGCGAAGGCAGCCAAGACCCGGACCGAGATCGACAGCATCACCAAGCGACTGATCAAAGCCGAGAATCTGGCACAGACGGCGCTGGCGGATGCGAGCGGGCTCGGCCTTTACGAGTTGGTGCGCCTGCCCGCCGATCTCGGCCTGTGGAAGCGAGGGCTCGCGACGATCCTTCTCGGCGCCGCGCCGGCCGACCCGGCTGCCGCCGTGCTTCGCAACCGCGCCGCCCGGCAGGTCGCACAGGATCTCACCGCCGACCCCGCCCGCCGCCAATGGGCGGACGCCTTCCTGAAGGCCGAGGCCACGGCCCACGACGAGGCCGAGCGTATGGTCAAAGCGATCGCCCAGAACAATTGGGATGTCGGAACGCCGGCCTATCAAGCCGCGAATGCGGCGATGAAGGATATGGCCGAGGCCGCTGCCCGGATCATCGAAGCGGCGTGAGCCGCAGGCGCTCGTTCAAACCGAGACCGTGAGGCCGCCCCTGCCGAACCGGCGGGCGCGGCCTCGACCGCGATCAGGCGGCCTCGTCGTCATCAAGCGTTGGATCGCCAGTCCAGGCGGTGGCGAAGGCGGCCAGATGACGTGCGTCGGAGAAGGCGAGCACCGTCACGGTGCGCTCCGTCGGTACGGCGCCGGGATAGGGCGCGAGCAACACCGTCTCCTGCGACAGGCGGGCATCGGGCGCCTTCGCATCGAGCCACGCCTTCGCCTCCGGCGTCAGGGTCGCCGGATCGGCGAGCGCCCGCGAGTCGGAGCGCAGCACGATGATCGTCGTGCCGAGTGCCGGATTCGCGTCCTGAATTTGCTTGATGATGTCGATCATCAGCCTCTCACTTCCGATGCCGCGAAATCGCTGAGCTGAACCGCCGGCTGCGTGTCGGTGAAGTTCGGGATATCCCCGAAGATCTCCGCGCCGTCCTCCGCCGCCGCGGCCTTGAAGGCCTCGGCCGAGGCGAAGCGCAGGAGCGCCATCACCTGGAAGGGCGGTTCGCCGCCGTCCGGCGTGCCGATGCCGGTGACGATCGTGTAGTCGTGCAGGCCCTTCGCGGTCCAGCGCTCGCTGACCAGCGGCATGTGCTTGCCGAGATAGTAGTCCATATCGAAGCGGGTGCCGGCGCCGCTCGGATACATCACGGTGACGAGGATCATGGCGTCTCCTTCCACCGGCTCTCAACACGGGCCGGCGGATCGGAAACATGTCGCGACGCGCCCACGGATCAAGCGGAAGTGGGCCGCCCGCGCG
>JAGTAM010000083.1 GCA_023422485.1 Pseudomonadota bacterium
GAGGGCACGCCGGCCCACGCGCGCCCCAACCTCGGATGGGCCCTGCGCATCGGGGCCGCCTTCCTGGTTCTCTGGCTCGTGCCGGTGGCGGCGCTTCTGCTCTTCCTCGGCGCGGACGATGTCTTCAGCCAGATCGCCGTCTTTTTCTCCAAGATGGCGGTCGTAACCTTCGGCGGTGCCTATGCGGTGCTTGCCTATGTCGCGCAGGCCGCCGTGGAAACCTATGGCTGGCTGAAGCCCGGCGAGATGCTGGATGGGCTGGGCCTCGCGGAAACAACGCCCGGCCCGCTGATCATGGTGACGCAGTTTGTCGGATTCCTGGGGGCCTTCCGGGCGCCAGGGAACCTCAACCCCTATGCTGCCGGGATACTGGGCGGCATCCTGACGACCTGGGTCACCTTCGCGCCCTGCTTCCTGTGGATCTTCCTCGGGGCGCCCTATGTGGAAGCCTTGCGGCACAACCGGCCACTTTCGGCGGGGCTGGCCGCCATCACGGCCGCGGTGGTCGGCGTGATCCTCAACCTCGCGATCTGGTTCGCGCTGGAAACGATCTTCCTGGAGAGGCGGACGGTGGCGACCCCGTTCGGCTCCATCGACCTTCCGGTCCTCGCCAGCGTGAACTGGGCGGCTCTCGCCCTGTCCGTGGCCGCGACGGTCGCGGCGCTTCGCTTCAAGGTCGGCGTCCTGTCCCTGGTGACCGGCGGCGCCGCGGCCGGTCTCGTCTATCACCTCGGGACCGGACGGCTCTGAGGATCAGGGCCGGGGTGCGGGGGGCACGCCGGTTCCCCCTTGCCGGCCGACGATCCTGTGCGCCTGGTCGAGGCCGTCCCTGGCGGCCTTTGCGCCGCCCGCCGCGATCGCCGCCTCGACTGCTTCGGCAGGCATGGCCCCAATGCCCTTCTGAAGGAGCGACGCGAATGGCTGAGCGGAAGGATTGTCGAGGGCAGGGGCGGCCATCCGCTGATCGGGAGGGCTCCTGTCGCGCTCGGGCGAAAGGAGGAAGATGGTTGTTATGGCTGCAATCGCAGCAATCACCCGAAGCATCTTCTCGAATACCTGCCCTGTTGTAACCAGATCATTTCCGTTCGCTAAAGAAATGGTAGCTTTTTGGGCTCGCCGCAGGTACGATTAATGGCCGGTTAAGCGCATAAGCTAGCGCCGAAGCAGATCCGATTCGGCGTCTCTCCTTAGCTTTCATTTAAGCTCGGGAGCGCATGGTCCCCTCATGAGTGCCAGAGGGCGCGGCCAACGCGCGAACAGTTTGGGACGCACCGAGTTGAGCTCCGCCCTGCGGACGCCCTCCTGGGGCGCCGTGCAAGCTTCGACGGCCGGCGGAACGCGCCGGCTGAACGACTTCATTCTGAGCCGCCTGATCACGGGCGCCGTCGGGCTCGCATGCCTGTCGCCTTACCTCGCCTGGCGAGGCACGTCGTCCACTCTCGACGCCGTGCTTGCGCTCGGGCTCGTCGCTCCGCTTGGGGCGGCCTATCTCGCCAATCGCTTCCACCGCCTCGATATCGCCTATGCGGTCTCGGCAGCCGGGGCGGCGGCGCTGGTGCTGTGCGTCTTCGCCGGAGGCGGACCTTTGGCCTGGCCGGCGGCGGTCTGCCTCGCCGCTCAGCCCCTGGAGGCGCTGGCAGCAGGAGAGCGCCGGAACGCCCTCGTGGCGGCGCTCGTCTCCGCGCTGGCCTGCCTCGTGGTCGCGGGCGGCATCCCGAGCGCACTTTCCTCCCAGCCGGAAGTCCTTCCGGCGGGGTTCGCCCTACTGTTCCTGCTGGCCGGAACCATCGTGGAGGGCGGCCTTCGCGTTTTCCGTTCAGGCTCGGAATCCGCCCCCCTGGTCCACGCCCCGACCGACGACGAGGAATCGGCGCTGCGCGAGAGCTTCGGCGATCTCGTCACGTTCCATGACCGGCAGGGCGACGTGCTCAAGGCGACCGGCGCGGCCGGCACGCTCGCGGGGCGCCCCGCTTCGGCCCTCCTCGGGTCTGGCCTGTTCGGCCAGGTCCACATCCCCGATCGGCCGGCCTACCTGAAGGCGCTCGGCGATGCCGCCGCGGGCCTGGGCCCGGTCGCGGTCGAGTTCCGCCTCGCGATCACGTCCGAGCGCGAGCCGATGCGGCTCGTCTGGGTGGAGATGCGCGCCCATGCCGTGAAGCGGGCGGGCGATCCCGGGGCGGTCGTCGCCGTGATGCGCGACGCCTCGGCCAGCCGGCGTCATGCGGAAGAGCTCGACGCGGCGAGGCTGGAGGCCGTGCAGGCTTCCGAGATGAAGGGCCGCTTCCTTGCGACGGTGAGCCACGAACTCCGCACGCCGCTCAACGCGATCATCGGCTTCTCGGAGCTTCTGTCGGCCGAGCACCCCTACCTGATGGGCGAGGAGCGGCGGAAGGAATACGCGACGATCATCAAGAACTCGGGGCACCACCTGCTCGAGGTCGTGAATACGCTCCTCGACATGTCGAAGATCGAGTCGGGGAACTTCACCGTCTCGCCCGAGCCGTTCAGCATCACGGATCTCGCGAACGGGTGCTGCGACCTGATGGCGCTGAAGGCCGAGCAGGGGAAGGTGCGCCTGGAGCGCCGCCTCGCCGCGGGCCTGCCGGAGCTCGTCGCCGACCGGCGCGCCTGCCGCCAGATCCTGATCAACCTCCTGTCCAACGCCGTGAAGTTCACGCCCGCCGGCGGCAGCGTGACCCTGACCATCGCGCGGGACGGCGACCACGTCGTCCTCAGCGTCGCGGACGACGGGATCGGCATCCGCGAGGCGGACCTCCCGCGGCTCGGTGATCCGTTCTTCCAGGCCGGCGACCTGCATCGCCGCCCGCACGAGGGGACCGGCCTCGGCCTCTCCGTCGTGCGCGGCCTCGTCGGGCTGCATCACGGCTCCATGTCGATCGAGAGCGGCCCCGGCGCCGGCACGGTGGTCACGGTGGCGCTCCCGCTTGCAGGCGAGATCGAGACCCGGCAGATGCGTCCCGTCGCGGTGCGGACGGCCGTTCGGCTGCCCCCGCGTCTGGTAGAGAGGAAGATCGCTTGAGCAAGGACCGAGTCAGCCCTCAGACCGCAAGGCCTGGGTCTGGACGGACGATCTCCCGCGAGCGTGCCTCGGCTTCGTCGCGCGTCGAGCGGCTTGCTGCGCCGGCCTTGCGTCTCGCCGCCAAGCGGCCGGGTTTCGTGCTCGGCGCCGCCGTGCTCCTCGCGACGACGAGCGCGATCGGCTGGAACGCCCTCAGCCAGGGTGGCCGCCACCCCGCGCCCCTGTTCAAGCCGAAGGCCCCCGGCCAGGCGGAAGCCCCGCGCCGGGTGGAGACGGCCGCCTTCCAGCAGCCCGTGGCCATTCCCGTCCCGGTCCCGCGTCCCGATCCGACCACCGTCGGCTCGGTGGTGCCGCCTCCTGCACCGCCGCCCCCGGCCGCAAAGCCCGCCGCAGCGCCCGCGGACCCGATCGGGAGCCTGATCCGCGGCGGCGAGGCGAGCGCCCGCCCGGCCGAGATCCGCCCCGACCCGCGCGTCATGGCCGTGCAGAAGGCGCTGACGAAGCTCGGCTACGGCCCTCTGAAAGCCGATGGCCTGCTCGGATCGGGCACGCGGCAGGCGCTCGAGCGCTTCGAGCGCGACAACAGCCTGCCGATCACGGGCGGGCTCGGAATCCGCACGACCCGCCAGCTCGCTTCCGTCTCCGGCACGCAGATCGAGTAGGAGCGCGCGTCGTGAGCCGCATCCGCTCCGATTTCTGGGTGTCCGCCCATCTGCGGCGCTGCGCGCTGGAGGGCATCGATGCCGTCCTGCGGCGCCGGGGCTCGGAAGAGGCCGGCGCGATCTATCTCACCATCGACCGGCTCGACGGCACGGCGGATCTCCTCGGCCCCGCGCCGCAATCGCTCGTGCCGGAGGGGGAGGTGGATCGCCTGTTCGCCCTCGTGCTCGCCAACCGCACGCCGCTCGAGATCGAAGAGCGGATGCAGCGCGAGATCAGGTTCGATCCAGACCTCTGGTGGATTTCGATCGATGATCGGCAGGGCCGCTCGCTGGTCGAGCCGGTGAGCGCCGGGCCGGCTCCGTAGCCGAGGCTGCGCGGGCGCCATCGGCGGCAGGCTCCCGCTTCGGGCTTTTGGCCGCGCGGGTCCGCCGCGCCTTCGGCTCGGCGCCGAGGATTCGCATCGCGGCCGCGCGCGAGGTCGTCCGGCAGATCTGCCGCAGGCGAAACACCCGCGGCACAGATCCGGCGATCCGCGGATCGACCGTGAGGAGGATGCGGACGCATTCCTCCAGCCGCAGTCCCACCGCGACAAGGGCGAGCGCGAAGAGCTCCGCTTCGACGAGGTCGTCCAATCCCGAGCCCGGCGGAGACGCAAGGCCGAGCGCAGCACCAAGCTCCCCGCAGAGCCCGGCGACGTCTCCATCCGCGGCGGCTGCGAGCAGGCGCTCGCGCCGCTTCTCCGTGAGCGGCGGCAGGTTGGGGGCATCGACGGCGGTGGCGGAGACGAGCTCCTCCCGGATGCGGTCGCGTTCGGCGGGATCTGCCGCAAACCGGAAAAGGGCTCCGCGGTCCGCGG
>JAGTAM010000089.1 GCA_023422485.1 Pseudomonadota bacterium
GGCTGGAGGGCGTCCTGCATGTATTTCCGGCCGTTGCCCGAGCATTGCAGCACGGTCGCCACGCTCGCCAGACCCATCCGCTTCAGTTCACCCAGCGTCAGCGTCCGCGGCTGCGTCACGCCCGCGATCTCGACGCGCCAGGCATCGCGGTCGGCGACGATGGCGTCGGAGGGAGGGTTGATGTTGTTGCGGATGAAGAGGCGCTCGGTGGGCGTCACGATCCCGCTGCCGATCCGGTCGCGCTTGGTCTCGAGCGTCTGATTGGAGTGAACGACGAAGGCGTCCGCGTCCTTCCAGGCGACGTAGCCGGGCAACGCCTTCGCCGCGGGCTGGCCGCTCCCGCCGGCCGGGGTCTGGGCGGAAGCCGGGCCGGCGAGCCCGAACGCGGCGGCGGTGCCGCCGACCAGAAAATGGCGTCGTTGCAGGGCGGACAGATCCGTCGTCATGGAACCACTCCTCTTCCGGGCCGGTCGATCGTGAACGGAAAACAGTTCGGGATGCGCGTCCTCAACGGGCCGCCGGCTTCAGCGCGCCCGAGGCCTCGGCCCGGCGTTCGCGCAGCATGCCGACGAGGGGAAGCGCCATGGTCAGCAGGGCGAGCGCCATGATCGTCCCGGAGATCGGCCTCGTGAAGAACACGGTCCAGTCGTTCGAGTAGCTGATCATCGCGTTCATGAACGACTCCTCGGCGAGCGGCCCGAGGATGACGCCGAGCACCAGCGGCGTGATCGGGAACTTGAGGCGCTCGAACAGATATCCGAGCACGCCGAACCCAAGCATCAACCACAGATCGACCGTGTTGCTGCGAATCGCCAGCGCGCCGACGAAGCAGAACAGCATCACGAAGGCCGAGACGTTCGCCTCGGGAAAGTCGAGGATCGCCACGAGTGGCCGGATCGCGAAATACCCCAGCACGCACATCACGGCGATGCCGATGAAGATCGAGGCGAAGATGGTGTAGACCATGGCCGAGGACGACACCATGATCTGCGGCCCCGGCTGGATGCCGTGCAGCATGAAGGCGCCGAGGATGACGGCGGTCGCGCCGCTTCCGGGGATTCCGAGGGCGAGCAGCGGGATCAATCCGCCGCCGACGGAGGCCGTCGCGGCGCTCTGCGGCGCGACGATCCCCTCGGGAATCCCTGAGCCCATCTCCCTGCGGCGGCGGCCGAACTGCGATTCGACCCCGTAGCAGACGAACGAGGCGATGGTGGCGCCCGCGCCCGGGATGATGCCGATCACGTGTCCGAGCAGCGTCGAGCGCAGGAACATGCCCTTGAGGCGGACCATCTCGGCAAGCGACGGCAACTGCGTCCGCGCGTTGGCGACCTTGTCGAGGGGCTTGCTGGAGAAGCCGTATTCGAGCCGCGACAGCACCTCGCCGACGCCGTAGGCGCCGACCATGACCACGAGGAACTCGATGCCGTCGGCGAGGATCGGCTGGTCGAAGGTGAAGCGGTAGGCCCCGTAGGTCGCATCCGTCCCGACCGAGGCGATGAGCAGGCCGAGGCACAGGCTGATGAGGGCGTTGGCGAGCGACCCCTTGCCGAGCGCGATCACGCTCATCAGGCCGAACAGCAGGATCGCGAAGTATTCCGGGGAGGAGAATTGCAGCGCGAAGCTCGCCACGGGCTTCGTCAGCAGCACCATGGCGACCGCCGAGAGCATGCCGCCGCCGAAGGCCGCGACCAGCGTCCAGCCGAGCGCGCGGGCCGGCTCGCCCTTGCGCGCCATCGCGTAGCCGTCCCACAGCAGCGGCACGTGGATCGGCTCGCCGGGGATTCGGAACAGGATCGAGGTGAAGGCGCCGCCGTAGGTGCCCGACACGTACATCGCGCTGAGCAGCACGATCGCGTTGGTCACGTCCATCTTGTAGGTGAAGGGCAGGAACAGGACGACGCCCATGACGAGCGTCAGCCCCGGCAGCACGCCGACCAGAAGGCCGACCACGATGCCGGCGACGAGCATCAGCAGCGTGACGGGGTGGAGGCAGGCGAGGAAGCCCGCGCCGAGTTGGGTGAGGATGTCCCACATGGTCCGCCTCCCGTCCGATCAGAAGCCGGAGATGAGATCGATGACGCGGTCGAAGGGCGGCGCCCCCCGGGGCAGCGACACGTAGACGACCTTCGTCAGGAGCACCGTGACGAGCGCGACGCCGAGAAGGCTTGAGACCCAGACCGCGAGATGCCGGCGCGATCCGCCGAGATACATGAACGCGACGAGGAACAGGGCGGTCGCGAGCGGGAAGCCGATCGTGTTCAGAACGAGGCCGTAGGCGAGGGTGAGCGCGATGCCGAGCCCGAGCAGGATCGGGCGGCGCGGGCCGGTCTCCTCTTCCTCCTCCTGGCCGCCCGTGATCGCCGCCCCGATGCCGCGGGCGGCCGCGCCGCCGGTGGTCAGAACGGTGGCGATCCGGACGAGGCAGAGCAGGCCTATGAGGCCGATCGCGACCCGCGGCCAGAAGTCCGGCCCGAGCGTGCCCGGCCGCTCCTGATAGTCGATGCGCCCGGCCACGCCCCAGAGCCAGATCGTGACGGCCAGCAGCAGGAGGTAGGGGATCGCGGGCGCGATGCGTGCGCCCCATCCGTTCGCGCGCCCGGCGCTCTCGCTCGCCATCTCAGGACGCCTGCTTGATGGCGGCCTTCATGTCGTCGAGCTGCCTGCGGACGAAATCGCCCGCCTGCGCGGCCGGGAGGAAGCTGGCCTCGTCCGCGAACTGCTCCTTGAGGAACGCCTTGTACGCGTCGCTCCCGGCGACCTTGGCGAGTGTGGCCGACAGCGTCTCGACGCGATCCTGCGGGGTTCCGGCGCGGACCACGAGCGAGCGGAACTGCGGAAGCGCGATGTCGAAGCCGACCTCCGTCGAGCACGGGATGTCGGGGAAAGCCGGGAACCGCTGCCGGCCGAACACCAGGAGCGGCCGCATCTGCCGGCCCGCGAGGAAGGTCCCGACGTCGCCGGCCTGCTCGTAGAGCGCATCCGCGTGCCCGCCGAGGATCGAGACGTAGCGCTCGCCCGGCTTGGCGAACGGCACCGGATTGACCTTGACGCCCTTGGCGCCGAGGAATTTTAGGGTGAAGTCGTCGACGCTGCCAAAGCCCAGCGTCGCGACCTTGAGCGTGCCCGGCTTCGACTGGGCCTCCTGCGCGAACTCGGCCCAGGTCTTGAAGCGGCTGTCCTGTCCGACGAAGAGGAAGGACGGCGCCTGGATCAGCACCGCGGCCGGGACGATGTCCTCGATCTTCCAGCGCGCCCCCGTCCCGGCGAGCAGCGCGTGCGAGTCGGCGATGTAGATCGCCGCCGTCTGGCCGTCGGCGGGGTTGGCGAGCAGCTTGGCCATGCCGGTCGCACCCGTGCCGCCGGGGACGTTCACCACCGGGAGCCCCTGGCCGAGCATCGGCTCGGCGAGCTGCGCGATCTTGCGGGCGAGCTGGTCGGCGCCGCCGCCCGGCCCCCAGGGAACGACGAGTTCGATCGGGCGGCTCGGATAGGTCTGCGCGAAGGCCCTGCCCGCCGCCGTTAGCGCGACCGCGGCGGCGCCGCAGCCGAGAGCGTCCCGTCTCGTCCAACCCATGGCGCTTCTCCCGTTGCGCAGGTCTCTGTCGGTTTGTCC
>JAGTAM010000118.1 GCA_023422485.1 Pseudomonadota bacterium
CCTTGCCCCCGGCGGCGGTACCCCGTTCCGCCGCGCCGGCCCCGATCGGAGCCGGGCTGGCGAAGACCGGGTGCTGCACCGTCGCCGTCGCTCTCAGGGAGTTGGCGAAGGCGACCGCCGGAGCGAAGCGGTCCGTTGCGGAGGCCGGATAGGCCCCGCCATAGACCGGCTCGTAGGCAGGACGGCGGCGGGAGGGCGGCTCGGGTTCGGGGTAGAGGTCGCGCCCACGATCGTTCGCCGCACCGGCGAAGGCCGGCTCCCCCTCATCCCCGGTGCGGTCCCCGTCCGGGCGGGGCGGTGCGACGAGGAGGTGGCGTCCGATGACGGCCGCGCTGGCGAGCAGGAAGACGAGTACCGCCGTGAAGGCGATGACCGGGATCTTCTTGGGGAAGGACGGCAGATCGGGCACGACCGCGCGGGACACCACGCGGGCATTGGCGGGGCTCGCGTTCTCGGCGTCGCGCGCCGCCGCCTCGCGGTAGCGGGCGAGATAGGACTCGAGTTGCTCGCGCTGGGACTTGGCTTCCCGCTCCAGCGCGCGCAGCTCGACCTCGCTGCTGTTGCCCTTGGCGACCACGTCCTGCTGCCCCTCGACCGCGGCGCGCAGGGACTCGACCCGAGCGCCCGCGATCTTCGCGTCGTTCTCGAGGGTCCTCACCACCCGCTCGGCGGCCGCCTTGATCTGATTCTCGAGATCTTGAACCTGCGCGGTCAGCTCCTTGATGCGGGGATGGGCCGGAAGCAGCGTGCGCGATTCGAGGGCGAGCTGCGCGCGCATCGCCATGCGGCTCTCGACCGTGCGCCGGATCAGCTCGTTGTTGGCCACGTCCGGGATCTCGAAGGCGCGGCCCTCCTTGATCATGTCCTTCAGGAGCTTGGCGCGGGCGGTCAGGTCCGCCTGGATTGTGCGCGCCTGCGAGAGCTGGCTCGACAACTCGGAGAGCTGCTGGGTCGAGAGCGGCTGCGCGGCCGCGTTGCTGCCCGTACCGATCAGGCCGTGCTTGGCCCGGAACGCTTCGACCTTCGCCTCAGCCTCGGCCACGCGGGCGCGCAGGGTCGCGATGTTGTTGCCGAGCCAGGTCGAGGCGTAGCGCGCGGTATCGACCGAGGCTGCCTCAAGCGAGGCGAGGTAGAGGTCGGCCACCGTGTTGGCGCCGCGCGCGGCGAGTTCGGGATCGCGCGAGCGGAACTCGACGGCGAGGATGCGCGACTTGCCGACCGGATAGACCAGCAGGTGATCGAGATAGGTGTCGAGGATGCGGTCCTCGGACGGCCGCTCCATCGGCGCCGAGACGAGGCCGAGCATCATCAGCGTGCGCCGGATCGCGGAGGTCCCCTCAGCCTCCGGATCGAATTCCGGGTTGCCGACGAGCTTGAGGCTGCGGATCGCCTCGCGGGCGAGGTCGCGCGACATCGCCACCTGCACTTGGCTCGCTACGGCCTGCTCATCGATCGGCGGGGGTTGATCCGTCCGCTCCGCGGCAGTTCGGGCGAAGGCGGGATCGCGGCTCTCCAGGAGAACCTTGGCCTCGCCGGTATAGCGCGGGGTCACCACCTGTACGAACACACCGGCCCCGAGCACGGCCACCAGGGTGGGTACGGCGATCCAGGTCCAGGAGCGGCGCAGGACACCGGCAATCTGCGCGACCGCCAGCCCGTCTCCGGGCCCACCGGACCCACCGGACGGCGGAAGAGACGGATCGGTCGACAGCCTGAGGCGCGGCATGGGCGGTCTTTACGAAGTCAGGACGCGGAATCGGGGTGATCCACCCGTCCTGGGTCAATTGAGGTGGTTAAGGTTGACGTCGCGTTAAGGTCTCGAGCCACCTCGCGCCTGCATTCGAGACAGCGCGCTGGTTCTCAGATGGGACTTCGCGCCCCCGATCGGACGGATCAGCATTCGTTAACCATGTGCTCTTAAATACCGCCGAGGTTCCTACAACGGCGATGGCGATGCACCGGCGCGCATTCCTCCTGGCTCTCCCGTCCGTCCTCGCGCTCGGCGGCTGCCTACGCCCGGATTTCCGGACCGTCGACCTCGACGCCACCGGCACCGGCTCGATCGGCGCCCGCTACTCCCTGGCCGCAGGCGACAAGTTGCGGGTCATCGTGTTCGGGCAGGACAACCTGTCCAACATCTACGCGGTCGATGGTGGCGGGCGGATCGCGATGCCGCTGATCGGCGTCGTCCAGGTCGGGGGCCAGACCACGGCGCAGGCCGCCCGGCTGATCGAATCGAAGCTCGCCGCGGGCTACGTGCGCGAGCCGCACGTGACCGTCGAGGTCGATGCCTACCGGCCCTTCTACATCCTCGGCGAGGTCACGACCTCCGGTCAGTACCCCTATGTCAACGGCATGACGGTCGAGACCGCGGTGGCGATCGCCGCCGGCTTCGGACCGCGGGCGGCGCGCGACTACGCCGTGCTGACCCGCGAGGGTCAGGGCGGCCTCGTCAACGGCATCGTGCCGATGTCCTATCCGGTGCGCCCCGGCGACACCATCGTCGTCAAGGAGCGCTTTTTCTGAGCCGGGGCGCGACAGCATTCACCGACGCCTAACCGAAATCCGCGAAAGACGTCCGCGGAGGCGGGTCGTTGGCCCTTCGCGGGCCTGTCGTGCTCGCCTCTTAACCGCGCGCTGACGGCATCGCGCCGATCTTCCGCCAAATGGGCTCCCGCTTCGGGACCACCCCTGCGGAGATCGACGGACGTGACCGCTCCCATCGCCCCTTCACTCGACGCCGCACTGGCCTCGCAGAACCTTGCGAGCAGCCCGATCGTCGAATTGCGGTCGCGCACCGGTTCGAGTGAGCGCCACCGTATCCTCCACGTGTTCCGGGCTCCGGTCGGCGGCCTGTTCCGTCACGTCGTCGACCTCACCCGCCTTCAGGCCGAGGCCGGACATGCGGTGGGTCTCGTCTGCGATGCCTCGACCGGCGGGGAACGCGCCGAGCAGGCGCTCGCCGAACTGGCCCCACATCTCGCGCTCGGCGTGAAGCGGATCCCCATGCGCCGCAACCCGCATGCGAGCGACCTCGCGGCACTGCGTGCCGTGCGGGAGCGGGCCCTCGGCGTCGATGCCGACGTGCTGCACGGTCACGGCGCCAAGGGTGGCGTCTTCGCTCGATTGGCGCCGCTCGGCCGGGCCGGCCGCGGCGTGATCCGCGCCTATACCCCGCATGGTGGAAGCTACAACTACCGGCCCGGGACGCCTCTGCACCGTGTCTACATGGCCGCCGAACGAATGATGGCCCGCGCAACCGACCTGTTCCTGTTCGAGAGCGAGTATGTCGCCTCGCGCCACGCCGCCTATGCCGGCGGGTCACCGCGGCTCGAGCGAATCGTTCACAACGGCATTGCCGAGGCCGAGTTCACGCCGGTCGGAACCTCGCAGGATCCGTTCGACCTCGTCTATGTCGGCGAACTGCGCGAGGCCAAGGGCCTTCCGGTGCTGCTGCGAGCCGTCGCGCGGGTCCGCGG
>JAGTAM010000121.1 GCA_023422485.1 Pseudomonadota bacterium
GGCCTGCTCGGCGGCCTCGCCGTCGGCGGCGCCATCGCGGCGGCCAACGATCCCTATTATCCGGGCAAGCCGGTGTACCAAGCGCCCCCGCCGCCGGTCTATGTCGAGGGCCCGATCTGCCACTTCGAGCGCCGCGAGACCATCGACCCCTACGGCGACATCTATGTCCGGCGCGTGCGCGTCTGCGAGTGAGACCGCTCCTCTCCTCCCCTCACGGGGAGGGGAGGGGTTCAGCGCAGTTGCAGGCTGTCCACCACTTGGCGAAACAGCGGCAGCATCTGCCCCCGCTGGTCAGCGCGGGTGACGCCGACGGCGCGGATATAGCCGTCCGGATTGAAGCGGATCGTCTGCGAGACCACCACCGGCTGGCCCGAGGGGATGTCGGTGGCGCGGGCCACGATCTCGTGCCAGTCGACGCCGTTCTGCCGGTAGCTCTGCGAGCGCTCGACCACGAAATCCTTCATCGTCTGGTTCGCGTAGAGCGAGGCGCGGGCGAAACCGTCGCGCTGCTCCTGCGGTGTCGACTGCTGCACCGCCTGGGCGATCACGAGAATCGGCTGTTCCAGGTTCGAGACCTGATCGCGCGGGCCGAGGGTCAGCAGCACGGAATTGCCCGCCAGCGCCCGGACCGGGCGGAAGCCCGCGAATTCACCGATGCGGAAGGGCAGGGCGGCGACCTGATCGTCGAGGCTCAGCGCCCCGCGGATGCGCACGCCCGTGAGCAGGCCGCGCATGGTCTCGTCGGTTTCGGCGTCGACGGCGGCCTGGGCGATGATGATGCCGGTCACTTCCTTGGCGCCGACGATCAGGAGCCACTTGCGGGCCGCCGGCATGCCCTTCCCGTCGGCCGGCGTCGGCTCGCCGGTGAACAGAACGCCCTCGGCCCCGCCATCGAGGGTGACCGGCTCGCGGCTCTGGACGACGAGGCCCTGCGTCTTGAGGTTCTCGTCGGTGAAGCTCTGCTTGAGTTCCGGATAGGCGCCGGCCGGCAGTTCGACGACCGAGAGCATCGCGCCGCCGCCGGTCCGCTCGAAGCCGGTGAAGCGCTTCGAGAGCACCATGCTCGAAGGAGGCTTGAAGCCGAAGCGGGAGCTCGGCGGGAAGACCGCATCCTCGGCGCGTGCCGAGGAGGGGAGGGACACGGCCCCCGCCAGCAAAGCCGCCGCGAGGAGGGCGGCCGCAAGCCCGCGGGAGAACAGACGCAACGGCATCACAGGTTGTCTCCGAAGAGCCCTTCTCGGGTGAGGCTCATTCGCGATGGGTCGTCTGCCGCGAATATCCTGTCAAGCGCGGCAGAACGCCGAAGCGCCCCGGGCGCCGAGCCGGGATTACCGCCCGCGCCAGCGCCGCCATTGCCGCTCGATCCACCGGGCGGACTTCTCCATCGGCACCTTGAGGCCGGGCACGTCCTGGGCGAGCAGCGCGAGGCCGAGCGGAAGCATCCACAGGCCCAGCACCGGCAGGATCGAGAAGATGCCGCCGAGGATCAGCAGGATCGCGGCCACGAGCCGCACGGGAAAGCGGGCCGGCTCGCGCAGCCACCGGACCATGCGCTGCGCCCGCTCCGGGAGCTTCGCGGTGGCACGGTCGACCCGCTCGTCCCAGTCGCGTGCCGTGACCGGTGCCGGAGCCTGCGGCTGGGTCGATTGTTCGGTCTGCGTGGCTCGGGCCTGTTCCATGAGGGGCGCGTTCTCCATTCTCTCAGAATGACGAAACCGGCCGAAAGGTTCGCGTGCGGCCTCTCACCCGGCGATGAACAGGCCGGCGATGGCCGCGCTGGTCAGGTTCGACAGGGTGCCGGCGAGGATCGCCCGCAGGCCGAACCGGGCGATCTCGGGCCGGCGCTCGGGGGCGAGGCTGGTGAAGCTCGCGAGCTGGATCGCCACCGAGGTGAGATTGGCGAAGCCGCACAGCGCGAAGCACAGGATCGCGCTCGTGCGCGGATCGAGGGTGCCGGCCTTCAGGATCGGCGACAGGCCGGCATAGGCCAGGAACTCGTTGAAGGCGATCTTCTGGCCGATGGCGCCGCCGACCAGCGTCGCCTGCTCCCACGGCACGCCGAGCAGCCAGGCCAGCGGCGCCAGCGCGACGCCGAGGATCCCCTCGATCGAGAGGCCGCTGAAGCCGAACACGCCGCCGGTCCAGCCGATGGCGGCATTCACCAGCGCGATCAGCCCGACGAAGGCGATCAGCATCGCGCCGACGGCGACCGCGACGCCGAGGCCCTTCTGGGTGCCGTCGGCGGCGGCCTCGATCAGGTTGGCCGCGCGCGCCTCGCCGAACTCGACCCGTGTGGTGAGGATGCGCGTCGGCTCGGTCGAGGGCACGAGGATCTTGGCGTAGAGGAGGCCGCCGGGAATCGCCATGAAGGACGCGGCCAGCAGATACGGCATCGGCACGCCGAGCGCGGCGTAGCCGGCGAGGATCGAGCCGGCGGTGGAGGCGGCTCCGCTCGTCATCACGGCGAACAGTTCGGCCGCGGTGAGTGTCGCGAGGAAGGGGCGCAGGGCGACGGCGATCTCGCTCTGCCCGATGAAGATGGTGATGACCGCCGAGAACGATTCGATCGGCGATGTGCCGAGCACCTTTCGCAAGCCTGCGCCGAGGACGCGCGCCAGCGCCTGCATCACGCCCAGATGGTAGAGCACGCCGATCAGGGCCGAGACGTAGAGGATCTGCGGCAGGACCCGGAGGGCGAGGATGAAGCCGGAGCCGCCGAACAGCTCGAACATCCGCGGCTCGACGAGGCCGCCGAACAGGAAGGCGGTGCCCCGGTCGCCGAAGGAGAGCACGGTGGTGACGCCATCCGCCACCGCGCCGAGCGCCCGCTGCCCGAGGGGCGCGAACAGCATCAGCGCGCCGATCCCGACCTGAAGCGCCAGGGCGGCCAGCACCACCCGCGGCCGGATCGCCCGTCGGTTCACCGAGAACAGCCACGCCACGGCGAGCAGCAAGGCGAGGCTCGCGCCGGCGTGAAGCAACCTGTCGAGCATTCTTTTCGCACCGGGCGCAGAGGATGGAGCTTGCCGGCGGATGCGCGATCCGGGCCAGGGCGGCAAGGGAGGCCGGCCCCGGCGATTCAGACGAAGCGCCAGACCGAGGAGCGCTTGATCTCGGCATCCTCCAGCGCCCGCGTCACGGGCACCTCGTAGGTCGCGACCGGGACGAGCCGCTCACGGGGCAGGTAGGAGCGGCCGGGATCACCGATCAGGACGGTGCGCCCGCGCCGGTGCAGGTCGCCGAGCCAGCCGCCGACCGCAGCGGCGAGGTCGCGCTCGTAGAAAATGTCGGCCGCGAGCACGTACGGCGCATCGGTGCCGATCAGGTCGCGGCCTTCCGCGGTGATGCGTTCGCCCACGCCGTTGGCCGCGGCGTTGAGCGGGATTGCCTGCAGCGCGAAGGGATCGAGGTCGCTCGCGGTGACGTGGGCCGCCCCGGCCTTTGCCGCGGCGATGGCGACGAGCCCCGAGCCCGAGGCGAAATCGACCACCCGCCGCCCGGCCACCGTCCCAGGATTGTCCAGGATGTAGCGGGCGAGCGCCTGTCCCCCGGCCCAGGCGAAGGCCCAGAAAGGCAGCGGCAGGCCGATCGCCTCCAACTCTTCCTCGGTCTTCTGCCAGAGGGCGGTCGCCTCGTCGGCGACGTGCAGGACGATCTCGGGGGCGTGCGGAACGGTGCGCAGGGCCGTGTGCTCGCGGATGAAGCGGACGGGGTCGCGGGCGGCCGCATCGGACGTTGCCAAATCAAGTCTCGCTCTGCATAAGATCTTTGTCCTGCGGAAATACTGGTCGATATGGACGAGAGTGAGCAGTTTGTAGTAGCGGCACGCCCTCTTTCGCTTGAGGAATTTCAGGTTTTATGGCGCCTGTGCCACAGCTATAGAATTGCTGAGGCAAGTTCGAAGGGGATTTTCAGATCTAAGCTAGCCGCGCTAATTTTGATAGTTTTGATAATAACTTGCTCAATTTTGTACAATTTAGAGATATACGTTGAGTATCCGTTGCTATTTGAAGAGAGAGACCAGAGCTTCGCCCTCAATGGCAGCTGGATGCTCATGGTTGCATTGTATACATTCCTGCTCGGGGTCCTCATGCACGCCGCGGGGTCCGCGGCCGGCACGGCTGAGGCGATCGAAACGGAATGGTCCGCGCGCCTCAAGCTGTCTTGGACGCAAGCGCGCATCGATCGTCGCGGCGTCACCGTCGAAGGCCCTGCCGCCGCGACCTTTCAGGCCTGGACGACCATAACGGATGTCCAATCCGATTCGGGTCTGATCCTTTTCGTCACGGACGGCGCGATCCTGCTGGCCATTCCCGAGGCGGTGATGTCGATCGAGAAGCGTGATCGCGTCGTCGCCTACTGCGCCGCCCGGATCGCCGAGACGCGCGAGGCCGCCGCAACCGATCGAGCCGCGCCCACCGCCGAAAGCGACCCATCCGACCGTCAACCCAGAAGCTCCGCGTAGAGCCCGGCCACCGTCCCGGCCACAGCCGCCTCCGTGTAGCCCCCTTCGAGAATGCGGGTCCGCGC
>JAGTAM010000148.1 GCA_023422485.1 Pseudomonadota bacterium
GGCGCGTTGTTCAGTCTTGCGGCGTCCTCTAAGGACACGACATCCGGTGAGGCCGCTGCCGGCCCCGTCCGGTGGCGGATCCTCGGCGCGCCGCTGATACCCTTCGACCGACGTTACCTTCGAGGCAGCGCATGGCGCGCGACACGTCCGACACAACCCCGCTGACCACGCGGGACGAACTGATCGCGTGGTTTTCCGCGGGCGAGAAGCCGCGCGAACGCTTCGCCATCGGCACCGAGCACGAGAAGATCCCGTTCTACACGGCCGACCACGCGCCCGTGCCCTACGAGGGCGAGCGCGGCATCCGGGCGCTCCTGGAAAACCTCGGCCGCGAGACCGGGTGGGAGCCGATTCTCGACGGCGGCAACATCATCGGGCTTGCCAACAACGAGGGCGGCGGCGCCATCTCGATCGAGCCGGGCGGCCAGTTCGAACTCTCCGGCGCGCCGCTGCCCGACATCCACGCGACGGTGAACGAGCTCGACGAGCATCTCGCCGCGACGAAGCGCGCGGCCGAACCGCTCGGCATCGGCTTCCTCGACCTCGGCATGAGTCCGAAATGGACCCGCGAGGCGACGCCGCAGATGCCCAAGAGCCGCTACCGCATCATGCGCAACTACATGCCGAAAGTGGGCAAGCTCGGCCTCGACATGATGCTGCGCACCGCGACCGTGCAGGTGAATGTCGACTTCGCCTCCGAGGCCGACATGGTGCGCAAGATGCGCGACAGCCTCGCGCTCCAGCCCGTCGCCACGGCACTCTTCGCCAATTCCCCCTTCACCGACGGACGGCCCAACGGCTTCCTGTCGCGCCGCTCCGAGATCTGGCGCGACACCGATGCCGACCGCACCGGCATGCTCCCCTTCGCCTTCGAGGAGGGCTTCGGCTACGAGGCCTATGTCGACTGGCTGCTCGACGTGCCGATGTATTTCGTCAAGCGCGGCGAGACCTACCACGACGTCGCCGGCGCCTCCTTCCGCGACCTGATGGACGGGCGCCTCGCGCAATTGCCGGGCGAGCGGGCGACCGTCTCGGACTGGGCCAACCACGCATCCACCGTCTTCCCGGAAGTCCGGCTCAAGCGCTTCCTCGAGATGCGCGGCGCCGATGTCGGCGGGCCCGCGATGATCGCGGCGCAGTCGGCCTTCTGGGTCGGGCTCCTCTACGACGAGACCGCGCTCGCCGCGGCCTGGGATCTCGTGCGCGGCTGGACCGCCAGCGAGCGGGAATCGATCCGCGCCGCCGTGCCGCGGCTCGGGCTCCATACCAGCATCGGCGGGCGCTGCCTCGGTGCGGTCGCGGCGGAGGCGCTGGCCATCGCCCGCACCGGCCTGCAGGCGCGGGCGCGCCGCGACGGGAACGGGCGCGACGAGGCGGTCTATCTCCAGCCTCTGGAAGCGATCATCGCCGCCGGGCGCAGCCACGCCGAGGATCGGCTCGCCGATTACGAGGGCGCGTGGGAAAAGTCGGTGGACCGGGCCTTCACCGCCTGCACGTTCTGAGTTCGAGGGCGGAGCCCGGCCCTGCTGCCTACTCTGCAGCAGCGCTCGCGGGCGGTGTCAGGCGATAGAGGATGTAGGAGCCGCGCGGGCTCCCCGTCTCCAGCGGATCGAGAGTCCAGCCGCCGCGGCGCAAATCGTCCGCAAGAGAGGACCAGAAGCGGTCGGGCGCGTCGTCGCGGATGATCGCGTGGGTCGCCCGGCCGCGTCGAGCGATCGCGTCGAGGGCGCGAAACCGCTCGGCGCCGCCGCTCGGTGCAGTCCAGCGGCGGTGATCGGCGATGCTGTCGGGCGATTTCAGGCCGACGAGGTCGGTGAGCGGTCGATTGCTCGCTTCGGCGATCACGCCGGCGTCGTGGATCAAAAGATGCGCCTGCGGCAGGTTTGCCTCCACCCAGTGCGCCAGGGCCCTGTACTGCGCCACGCGCTCCTGCCCGGCGGCGATGTCTGTAAGAGTGGTGAGAGCAATCGCTGCCTGAGCAAGGAGGAGAAGGCGCAAGAGATGCAGGCCATGCGTGGCACCGAAGCGCATCGCCGCAAACAGCATGATCGGCAACAGCGCGTAGGTGTAGCGATACCCGTTATGCGCGAGGGTCTCCCAGTTCGTCAGCGCGAAGCCGAGAACGAACAGGCCCGAAAAGCTCCAGATGGCCCAGGCCAAGCGATCGCGACGGAGAAAAGGCAATGCCGCCGCTGCCGGCCCGACTCCGATCGCGATCAGGTGGGCGGCGTGAAAGAGGTTCTCCGGTAGGCTGCCGGAGGGCCGAGGGAAGAATGCCTGCTTGGCCGCCATCGTCTGCGGCAGCAGGGCACCGGTCGTGGCGAGGCTCCAGATCAGCCAGGGACTGGCCGCCAACAGCACGACCATCGCGTCCGCCGTGACGGCGCGTAGGACCGTCACGCGATCGGATCCGGCCTTGAGCCGCAGCCACATCTGCCGCGTCATCAGGATCAGCGAAAGCAGGCCGAGTTCGGGACGCAGGAACGGCAGGAGCCCGCAGACCAGCGCGAGCCGCCGCGACGGATGGCCGAGAGCGATCACCAGCGTCCAGGTCACGGCCGCCATGACGAGGCCGGTCTCCAGACCGTTCAGGAACTGACCGGCGCCTGAGGCCAGTCCCACGAGAGCCAGCGCGGCGCCCTCCGGCCAGGGAAGGCCGAGCCGTTGCGCCAGCGTCAGAAGCCCGGCGAGGAACAGCACCAGTCCGATACCGGCAACGAGATACGCCGCGGCCTCACCCGGCAGCACCCCACGGAAGGCCGTCACAAGTGCGAGGTGGATCGGGCTGCTCGCGCCGACGAGTGCCGGGACACCGTAATTCGGGTCGTGCCCGTCGATCAGGACACGAGCATTGTGGCGCGTGATGTAGGCATCGTCGAGGGGGAAGATCCAGCCGCCGCACACCCACCAGAGCAACGTCAGGCCGAGACAGGCGGCGGCACACAGCGCGATGCGCAGATCGGGCTCGACGGTTCGGCCCAGCTTGGCCGGCGCGATCGACCCAGAGGCGGTTGCAGATGAGGCGGGCATCGAGACCGTGTCGTGAAACGTCACGATCAGATCATGCCGGCCTTACCCGCCGATGAAGGGCGCCTCGGACCCTCGATCGGCCTGCCGAAGATCGAAATCAAAATGGGGAAATCGGCTGCGGCGAATTTTCCTCGCACGCAGGCTTTACCGTTGGAACGCGTTCGGCACTGCGTTGTTCCTCTGCGTGTTCCTTAATGACTAAGGAGTCCGCATTCATGTCCCGCATCACGACCCTGACGCTGGCCGGCCTCACCGCGGCAGGCCTGACCGTGACGGCCATCCCGTCGGCCGAGGCCGCACCTCTGCCCGCGATGAACGCCGCGCAGGTCGGCGGCGGCAACACCACCGTCGATACCGTCCACTGGCGGCGCGGCTACTACGGCGGCTATTACGGCCCCCGCTACGGTTACGGCTATCGTCGCCATAACATCGGCGGCGCGCTGTTCGCGGGCGCAGCGCTCGGGCTGATCGGTGGGGCGATCGCCGCCAGCGCGGCTCCCCGCTACTACGGCTACCCGGCCTATGGCGGTTATTACGGCTACGGCCGCCCCGTCGGCTATTATGGCGGCTATGGCTACGGCTACCCGGCCTATGGCGGCTATTACGGCTACGGCCCCTACGGCTGGTAACAGACCCTTCCAGCCATCGAGACGATCGCCCCGCCGGCCGGTTTCTGCCGGCGGGGCTTTTTCGTGCTATGCGCCGCTACCATGCCCGAGATTCCGCAGGACGGCGCGGTCGTACTCGACCTCAGCGGCCTCAAATGCCCCCTTCCCGCCCTGCGCACGCGCAAGGCCCTGCGCGCCCTCGCGCCCGGCGCGTGCCTTGCCGTGACCGCAACCGACCCGCTCGCCGGGATCGACATCCCCAACGTCGTCCGCGAGGAAGGGGCATCGCTGGAGGCGCAGGAACGGGACGGTCCGGCCTCACGCTTCCTGATCCGCCGTGGCGCCGACCGGGCGTGCGAGCCTGCCCGAGCCTGAACCACCCGTCCCGAGGAGACGCCATGCCCCCCGAGATCCGCGGCACCCGCACCGTTCACGACGGCTGGGCCAGCTTCGTCGTCGCCGAGGTGACGACGCCCGAGGGCGCCGAGGTGACCCGCGAGATCGAGGATCACGGCGAGGCCGTCTGCGTGCTGCCCTACGATCCGGACCGCCGGGTCGCCCTGCTGATCCGGCAGTTCCGTGCGCCACCCTTCTTCACCGCGGGCGTGACCGACCTGCTCGAAGTGCCTGCGGGCCTTCTCGACGAGGCGGATCCGGCGGAGGGTGTGCGCCGAGAGGCCTTCGAGGAGACCGGCCTGCGACTGTCACATCTGGAACCGGTCTCCACGGTGTGGAGCCTGCCGGGAATCTCCACCGAGCGGATGCACCTGTTCCTCGCCCCCTACGCGGAGAGTGACCGGGAGGGGCCGGGCGGCGGCTTGGCCGAGGAGCACGAGGCGATCACCGTTGTCGAGATGCCGCTTCCCACCCTCGCGGCCATGAGCGAGGCCGGCGAGATCACCGATATGAAGACGCTGGTGCTCCTGCTCTCCTTGCGTCTGCGCCACCCCGAACTCTTCGCCTGACACGCCGGCTTGCGGGCCGGCCGGCAGCGCCTATCATCCCCTGGCGCGGAACGGGTTCTCTCGCACCCACGGAGGCCGCCGCGCGGGAGATGCGCCCATGTCGTTCTTCATCGGGATCGCCGGCCCCTGGCTCGTGGTTTCCGCCCTCCTCCTGATGTGGCACCGGCGGG
>JAGTAM010000149.1 GCA_023422485.1 Pseudomonadota bacterium
GCGCAAGACCATCGCGAAACGCCTGACCGAGGCGATGCAGGTGGCACCGCACTTCTATCTCACCGTCGATTGCGAACTCGACGCGCTGATGAAGCTGCGCGAGACGCTCAATGGCTCGGCCGGCAAGGACAAGGACGGCAAGCCGCTGTTCAAGCTCTCGGTGAACGACTTCGTCATCAAGGCGATGGGCCTTGCGCTGACGCGCGTTCCGGCCGCCAACGCCGTCTGGGCGGAGGACCGCATTCTGCGCTTCAAGCACGCCGAGGTCGGCGTCGCTGTGGCGATCGACGGCGGCCTGTTCACGCCCGTCATCCGCAAGGCCGACCAGAAGACACTCTCCGCCATCTCCAACGAGATGAAGGATTTCGCGAGCCGGGCGCGCGCCAAGAAGCTGAAGCCGGAAGAGTACCAGGGCGGTGTTACCTCGGTGTCGAACCTCGGCATGTTCGGCATCAAGCACTTCACGGCGGTGATCAACCCGCCGCAATCGACGATCCTCGCGGTCGGCGCCGGCGAGAAGCGGGTCGTCGTCAAGGATGGTGCACCGGCGGTCGTTCAGGCCATGACCGCGACCCTCTCCTGCGACCACCGCGTCCTCGACGGCGCGCTCGGCGCCGAGCTGATCGCGGCATTCAAGAGCCTGATCGAGAACCCGATGGGGATGCTCGTCTGAGAGCAGCCGACAAAAGCCCTCGCTCCGGTTCTGTTGAATGACAGGGCGGGAGCGCGGGTTGGAGACGACGCGCTGGGGCGACGTCGTCATCCCGCCGCCTCTCCCGTAATCCCGCTCATCACCGCCGATCGGGTGGTCCAATCCTCACTCTCGACCCCTCCTCGCAGCCGGGAGGGGAGCAGGAGGCCTTGATGTCCGAAACCTACGACGTCCTCATCATCGGCGCGGGGCCCGGCGGCTACGTCACCGCGATCCGCTCGGCGCAGCTCGGCTTCAAGACCGCCGTGGTCGACCGCGAGCATCTCGGTGGCATCTGCCTGAACTGGGGCTGCATCCCCACCAAGGCGTTGCTGCGCTCGGCCGAGATCTACCACTACATGCAGCACGCCTCCGATTACGGCCTCTCTGCCAAGGAGGTCAGCTTCGATACGGCGGCGATCGTCAAGCGCTCCCGCGGTGTTTCGAGCCGGCTCAACGGCGGTGTCGGCATGCTGCTCAAGAAGAACAAGGTCGATGTGATCTGGGGAGAGGCCTCGATCGATTCGGCGGCCAAGGGCAACGAGCCCGGCAAGGTCACGGTCAAGGAGACCAAGCGGGCGGAAGCTCCGAAGGGGGCCAAGGGCGCGGGCACGTATTCGGCCAAGCACATCGTCGTCGCGACCGGCGCGCGGCCCCGCGTGCTGCCCGGCATCGAGCCCGATAAGAAGCAGATCTGGACCTATTACGAGGCCATGGTCCCCGAAAAAATGCCCAAAAGCCTGCTGGTGATGGGCTCGGGCGCCATCGGCATCGAGTTCGCCTCGTTCTACCGCACCATGGGCGCGGAGGTGACGGTGATCGAGCTGCTGCCGCAGATCCTGCCGGTCGAGGATGCCGAGATCGCCGCCCTCGCCCGCAAGCGCTTCGAGACGCAGGGGATCAAGATCCTCACCGGCGCCAAGGTGACGAAGGTCGAGAAGGGCGCCGACTCGGTTACCGCCACGGTCGAGGACGACAAGGGCAAGACGCAGCAGCTTACCGCCGAGAAGCTGATCTCGGCCGTCGGCGTCGTCGGCAATATCGAGAATCTCGGGCTCGAGAAGCTGGGCGTGAAGATCGAGCGCGGTGTCGTCGTCAACGATGGTCTCGGGCGCACCAACGTTCCCGGCATCTACGCGATCGGCGACGTCGCCGGCCCGCCGATGCTCGCCCACAAGGCCGAGCACGAGGGCGTCATCTGCGTCGAGACCATCAAGGGCCTTCACACCCATCCGATGGACAAGGCCAAGATTCCGGGCTGCACCTATTGCCACCCGCAGATCGCCAGCGTCGGCATCACCGAGGGGAAGGCCAAGGATCTCGGCCTCTCGATCAAGGTCGGCCGCTTCCCCTTCGCGGGCAACGGCAAGGCGATCGCGCTGGGTGAGCCGGACGGTCTGATCAAGACGATCTTCGATGCCAAGACCGGCCAGTTGCTCGGGGCCCACATGATCGGCGCGGAGGTGACGGAACTGATCCAGGGCTATGTCGTCGCGATGACCCTTGAGACGACCGAGGAAGAGCTGATGCACACGGTCTTCCCGCATCCGACGCTCTCGGAGATGATGCATGAGAGCGTGCTCGACGCCTATGGCCGGGTGATCCACACCTGACGGCATTGTCCGAGGGCGAGGATGCCAGGGGTGCGCCAGAGCGGGCTCGATACCGCGCTTCTGCGCACCCCGATCTTTTTGAGATGATGTCCCGGCTGCGCCCGGCCCTGCAAACTTAGCGGTGGATGGTGGTATCGGCGCCCGTCGAATACGCTTTGGTTGAATCTTCGTAGAGATCGTTCCCCGTATACCGTGAGCCGAGCGCACGTGGTGCGACAATCGGCCGGTCCATGATCATACGTATCCTTCTGCTTCTCATCGGCCTCGCGAGCATTTATGCGTCGCTGACGGTGATGCGTGTCCACCTTTACGTCACGCTGCTGTTACTGTTCCTTTGCGCTGGGCCGTTGAGCTACCTAGTCTTCCGCGAGGAGCACGAGTAGATGCGCCCAGTTGAACGAGACGCGGACGATCGGAAGCGTCGGCGTAGGATGTCGTGTGGCCTGCCTCACGATGCCTTCAGCCGGCGAGCCGAAGCGATTCCGGGAAGGGCCATCACAGCCAACGATCCGCCAGCGACAAAGAGAAGGGTGGTACCGAGGACGCGCCATGCCAGCACCCCGGTGACACCTCCGGCTAGGAAGGCGGCCACCGTTATCCCGTAGAGGCGCATCTTCTCTCGGTCCGGTCCCGACGCGTCGTCGCCCTGCGACAGCCGGCGCGCGAGACCGATGCCGAGATCGGTCACCATGCCGGTCACGTGCGTCGTGCGAACACGAGCATCGGTGATCTGGGTGATCGTGGCATTCTGCAGGCCGAGCAAGAAGCTGAGTCCCGTGACGAGGACCGCGCCGTGCCACCCCTCGGGTAGCCAGAAGCCGAGGAGGCCGAGGCCGACGAGCAACACGGCCTCCGTCAGCACGCTATAGGCGTAGACGCCGCGCAACCGATGATGGCGGCCCGCGCTGATGAGAAGCGTCGCACTCATGGCCCCGGCCATGAAGGCGGCGATGAGAGCCAGCATCGGCAGGGCAAGGACTAACTCCCCGAGGCCGAGATGGTCGGCAAGGGCCGACACGTTGCCGGTCATGTTCGAGGAGAAGGTTCCGAAGGCGCAGAAGCCGGCGGCGTTCAAGGCGCCGGCGATCCCCGCGAATGGCCAAGCGAGACGCCGGTCGATGCCGGGGGTTCGGTCATGGCCTTCTTGGACGAGCATCGGAAGGGGATCGGCTGTCAGGCACTCTGCGGCGCGATCATTCTAACAGCGGGTTTCCTTACGCAACCTGTCCGAACACGGGGGTTGCATCGTGTCCGCCTCCTCGTTTCCCGACCAAGGGTAAGATCCCGCCTCTCCGGCACGATGGCCGGGATCTCGGATTCCGGGCTTCACCATCCAGCACGGGCCGCGCCGGGCCTATCGAACGACTTCCTGTCGTCGCACAACCGAATCGATCCTGCAGCGATCCGTGAGTTCGACCGACGAGAGGGAAACTGCCTCGCCGAGCCGGCGTTGGTCATCCGCGCCCACAAAAGTCGATACGCGGGAGGACATCGCGATGGCGACGATACGGATGCTTCGACTCGGTATCCTGATCACGGCCTTCCAACTCGGTGGCGTGCCCGCCCTGGCACAGACGTCGGTCAGCGGCCTGCCCTCCGGCTTCACCGCGCCCGGCCTCCCGTTCGGCCCGACCTCGACGGTTGCGACCGTCGCGGCCCCCACCGCGACCATGGCGCTGGCCAATCCCGGCGGCCTGCGCTTCGGCGGCGCGTCCGGGATGTCCGGCTTCGGCACGTCCGCGGCTGGACTTTCCGGCAATGCCGGCGGTTTGAGCTTCGGCGGCGCGAGTGCCTCGGGCACTCTCGGCGGTGCCGGGCTGAGATCCGGCGGCGGGATCGCCAATTCGGCGCGGCGACTAGCGGACGACGTGACCGGCAGCATAGGATCGGGCGGCGGCGGTGCACCTGCGGGTGCCGGAGTGACCGGCGGTGCAGGGTTCTCGCGCAGGCCGACCGATGCGTATTTCGACCCCCTCAGCGGCTCCGGACTGCGCTGAGGGCATAGACCTCGACCGCCGGGCGGGGTGTCCACAGCCTCGAATGATCAGGGTAAGGTCTCGTTAACCGTTTCGGTATGTTCTATCTTCGTTCTCATGCCGAGTCGGAGGAAGACCATGCCCAAGCCCCAGACGGCCGAGCGCAGCGACGGCCCGTCCGCCCGCTCCGCGGATCCGGGACGAGAGAGACCGGCTTCCTGCCCGGTGGAGGACATCGCCCAAGCCTATCTCAGCAGCACACAGGGCGATGCCGCGATCGCTCTGCGCTGCGCCATCACCGACGCCTTGTCCGATCTGATGGAGGCCGAGCGCCGGGCTCGCGAGAACAGCCGCCTGATCTCCCGCGGCTTCGTCCGCAGCGCACCGGCCGATCGGTGAAATGCGCCGCCTGCGGATCCTGGCATCTCGAAGCAACGTCCCGAAAGATGGCTACCGGCTTTCGGGAAAAGACGATGCAAAAACAATAATCTGGAGCGCCGCTTGAAGTGCGGGGCGCAGAGGGCATGTTCCAGGCATCGAGCTCCGGAAACATCGCCATGCGCTTGCCTCTCCTCGCGTTTCTCGCAAGCCTGGCCCTGATCGCGGCCCCAGCGGCGCGGGCTGATCTCCTCATCGCCATCGACAAGGATGCACAACGCATGAGCGTCGTGGTCGACGGCACACCGCGCTACGATTGGCCCGTCTCGACGGGGGTCGCGGGCCACGACACGCCGAATGGAAACTATCGGCCGTTTCGCATGGAGAAGAGCCATTTCTCACGCGAGTGGGACAACGCGCCGATGCCGCACGCGGTGTTCTTCACGCAGGTCGGCCACGCGATCCACGGCACCACACACACCCGCCGGCTCGGCCGTGCCGCTTCGCACGGCTGCGTCCGTCTTTCGCAGCGCAACGCCGCGACGCTGTTCTCTCTGGTGAAGCAGCAGAAGATGGCCAACACCCGTGTCGTCATCGAGGGCAGCCTGAGAGACGCGCCGGTGGCCGAGACCCAGCGGCCCATGCGGACGCGCTCGGTCCGGCGCAGCGACGAGGAGGGCGTGGTGTCGGTGCGTGCGCGGGGCCGGACCTGGGAGGACGAGGCCTATGGCGCCCCCCCTCGCCGCCGCAACCGGGACGTGTTCGACGAAGACTACGGCGTCGGCATGGGATACGGCGACCTGTACTGATCCGATCCCGCTCGATCAAAGCGGAGATCGGATCAGCAAGCCCGTGCGGCACCTGAGGAGGGCACCCGCCGCGTGGGCGCAATGGGAGCACGCCCAAGCCAGATCCATCATGTCGAAGGGATCAAACGGCTTTGGCATGACGCGCCGAGCAGGGTCAGTTGGACGCCGTCGCCCCGGTCACCCGCCACACGGCGTTCCCGACATCGTCGGTCACCAGCAGCGCCCCGGCCTTGTCGATCGCCACACCGACGGGCCGCCCTTGCGCCTTCTCCTCGGCATTGAGGAAGCCGGTCAGAGCATCGATTGGCGCGCCAGAAGGCTTGCCGTCCTGGAACGGCACGTAGATCACCTTGTAGCCGCTCTTCGGCCGGCGGTTCCATGAGCCGTGCTGGGCCACGAACAGGCCGCTCTTCCAGGCGTCCGGCAGGCTCGATCCCATCGAGAAGGCGATGCCGAGCGACGCCGTATGCGTGCCGACCGCGTAATCGGGCGCGATGGCCCGCTTCACCTTCTCCGGCTGCGGCGGCTGCACCCGCTCGTCCACGTGCTGGCCCCAGTAGCTCCACGGCCAGCCATAGAAGGCGCCCTCCGTCACGCGAGTGATGTAGTCGGGCACGAGATCGCTGCCGATCTCGTCGCGCTCGTTCACCGCCGTCCACAACGCGCCCGTCACCGGCTCGAAGGCGAGGCCGTTCGGGTTGCGCAAACCGGTGGCGTATTCGCGCATCCCTTTGGTGGCGAGGGTGTATTCCCAGATCGCGGCGCGGCCCTTCTCGATGTCGAGGCCGTTCTCGCCGACATTGCTGTTCGAGCCGACGGTGATGAAGAGCGACTTGCCGTCCGGGCTCGCGACGACGTTCTTGGTCCAGTGGTGGTTGATGCCGGCGGGAAGGTCGACGACCTTTTCCGGGCTCGCCGAGATCTCCGTCTGGCCCTCGGAATAGGGGACGCGCACGAGGGCGTCGGCATTCGCCACGTAGAGGTCGGAGCCGACCAGCGCCATCCCGAACGGCGAGGTGAGGTCCCGGAGGAAGACGTGGCGCTCCTCGGCCACGCCGTCGCCGTCCCGGTCGCGAAGGAGCACGATGCGGTCGGCGCTGGCGCCGCCGGCCCCGGCCATGCTCTTCACCCTGTCGGCGACCCAGTCGGTCACGCTGGTGGAATGGTCGCCGGACTTCGGCGCTTGGCTCTCGGCGACGAGAACGTCGCCGTTGGGCAGCACGTAGGGCCAGCGCGGATGATCGAGACCGGTGGCGAAGGCGGCGACGCTCAGTCCCGGCGCAGCCTTCGGCGTGGCACCGTCCTGCCAGCGCGCCAGACGGGCGATGTTGACGGTCGGCATCAGCGTCGGGTTCGGCGCCGGCAAGGTTGGGCTCGCCCCGCTGCTCGCCGCCACGTCGAGCGAAGCGGATTCCGGATAAACGACGAAGCGCAGGAAGGCCGCCCCTCCGAGCAGCACGATGGCGAGCGCCGACAGACCGATCTTGGCGGAACTGCGCATCGAAACCTCGAAGGAGAAGGATCAGACCGGCGTCGCAGCGGCCTGCAGGGCCGCCTCCTCGGCGCCGGGATGACGGCGGGTCGAGTAGTAGAGACCGATCGCGTTCCAGAACGCATCGCGCTGCTCGTGGGTGAAGCGTTGCAGCGAAGCCTCCAGCGCCGCGCGACCGGCCGCAGCGGCCTCCTCGCGCATCCGCTCATCGAAGGCGACCGGCGATTCCACGTTCGCTTCCACCATGGTCGGGCCCTTCGCTGACGACGCTCCAGGGTAGTCAACGCTCAAGTTCGCCACTCCGTTCAATCGTCTCGGAGGGACGGTTGAGAGCAAGCGTGTGCCAAAGGACACACCCCTCTGGATTCGAGGTCGAGGCTTAACAGTTTCTTTGCTCCCGTGGGCAGAATGGTCCAGCTTAACCTTCCAGCGTCGTCAGCCTTCAGGAGCCTGCATGCAAGCCGACCGGACCTTCCGTCTTCTCTGCCTCTTCGGGCTAGCGCTGACCGGATCGGGTCTTGGGGGCTGCGGCCTGCTTCCGCATCAGGCCGAGCTGACGACGGGTTCGATCGCAACGAATGCCAAGGTCGTGCAGGCGCCGACCGCCGCCGACAAGGAATGCCTCGCCCGGGCGATGTACTTCGAGTCGATCCGCAGCGACGAGGACGGGCTCTTCGCCGTCGGCACCGTGGTGATGAACCGCCTCGACGCGCCGGCCTATCCCGGCCGGATCTGCGAGGTGGTGGGCCAGAAGCGGCAATTCGCCAACGGCGTGCTGACCAAGCCCGTGCGCGAACAGGACCGGCCGCGCCTGGAGAAGGTCGCCGACGCGCTGCTCTCCGGCAAGCGACACGAGTCCGTCGGGCCGGCGCTGCACTTCCACACGGCGGGCTACAAGTTCCCCTATAACAACATGCATTACGTGGCCGCGGCCGGCGGCAACGTCTTCTACGAGAAGAGTGACCGCGAGGGTTACCTGCCGGCGGTCCAGCCCCGCGCCGTGGTGCAGACCGCCAGCGGCCGCCTGATGCCGCTTCAGGTCGCTGCCGTGAAGTCGGGTATGATCGGCCTGCCGCTCACCGGCCGCGTCCAGCCGACGATGACCGCCGACTACACGGCGCCCGCCGCGCCGGAGCTGCGCGTCCCCGGCCCGGCCCGCTACGCCTCGGCCCCCGGACGCGACAAGAACTAACGATTGTCACACGGCGGGGTTACGGCCAGGGCAGGTTGTCGCCCCCGCCCTATGCGCCGGGAACCCGCGGCCTTAAGTCAGGGACGCGGCCGGGCTGCCCGGTCCGGCTCCCGTGAGGCTCATCCCGCATCGCCATGGCCGTCGTCCTCGATCTCCTGAACAACGACACGCGGCCCAAGGGGGATGCGCCCGCGCGGCCGCGTCATCCCGAGAAGGCGCACCGTCCCGACACCGCCATCCAGCGGAAACCCGACTGGATCCGGGTCAAGGCTCCGGGATCGAAGCTCTGGGCCGAGACCAAGGACATCGTCCGCGCCAACAACCTCGTCACCGTCTGCGAGGAGGCGGGCTGCCCCAATATCGGTGAGTGCTGGGAGAAGCGGCACGCCACCTTCATGATCATGGGTGACACCTGCACCCGCGCCTGCTCGTTCTGCAACGTGCGCACCGGCCTGCCGGAGGGGCTCGACGCGGCCGAGCCGGAGAAGGTCGCCGAGGCGGTGGCGAAGCTCGGGCTGCACCACGTCGTCGTCACCTCTGTGGACCGCGACGACCTGAAGGACGGCGGCGCCGAGCATTTCTCGCGCACCATCGCCGCGATCCGCCGGGCCAGCCCCGGCACCACCGTCGAAATCCTGACGCCCGACTTCTTGCGCAAGCCCGGCGCCCTCGAAGTCGTGGTCGCGGCCAAGCCCGATGTGTTCAACCACAACCTCGAAACCGTGCCCGGCAAGTACGTCACCGTGCGGCCCGGTGCCCGCTACTTCCACTCCGTGCGCCTGCTGCAGCGGGTGAAGGAACTCGACCCGACGATCTTCACCAAGTCCGGCATCATGGTGGGGCTGGGCGAGGAGAGGAACGAAGTCGTGCAGCTCATGGACGATCTGCGCTCGGCAGAGGTCGACTTCCTCACCATTGGCCAATATCTGCAGCCTACCCGCAAGCACCATGAGGTCGTGCGCTTCGTGCCGCCGGACGAGTTCAAAGCCTACGAGACCACGGCCTATGCAAAGGGCTTCCTGCTGGTCTCGGCGACGCCGCTCACGCGCTCGTCGCATCATGCCGGCGAGGATTTCGCTCGGCTGAAGGCGGCGCGTCTGGCCAAGCTCGGGCCCGCACCCGTCAGCGCCTGAGCCCGAATGCCCTCCTTCCGCATCACGAGGAACGTGCGTCACTCGGCGACCCAGATGTACGATCTTGTCGCCGATATCGAGCGCTATCCCGAGTTCCTGCCGCTGTGCGAGTCGTTGCGGGTGCTGCGCGATGCCGAGGGACCGAACGGCACCAAGGTGCGGGTGGCGGAGATGGGTGTCGGCTATAAGGCGATCCGCGAGCGTTTCACCACCCGCGTGAGCCTCGACCGCGAGAACCGGAAGATCGTCGCCGAATACATCGACGGACCGTTCAAGCACCTCGAGAACCGCTGGACGTTCCGCGATGCGGAGGGCGGCGGCTGCGAAGTCGATTTCTTCATCACCTACGAGTTCAAGAGCCGGACGCTCGGCCTGCTCATGGGCACGATGTTCGACCGGGCCTTCCGCAAGTTCACCGACGCGTTCGAGGGCCGCGCCGCCGCGATCTACGGCGCGCCCGCCTGACCCGGCTGCGGGGCTCATGCGCCCTTACGGGCAGCGAGCAGGATGCTGGTCTCGGAATTGGCGATCCCGTCGAACTGCCGGATCGTACGCAGCAGCGTGTCGAAATCGCCGAGGGTCGGCACCTCGATCTCGGCGACGATGTCCCAGCGGCCGTTGGTGGTGTGAAGGGCGCGGATCTCCGGCAGGCCGGACAGGCGGCGGATCACGCCCTCGGCATGGCGCCCATCCACCTCGATCAGTGTCACCGCGCGCACGCCTCCGGGCTCCAGGTTCCGCACCGTGACGGTGAATCCGGTGATGACGCCGGTAGCCAGCAGACGATCGAGCCGTGCCCGCGCCGTCGCCCGCGTGATGCCGAGCGCCGCGGCGAGTTTCGCCAGCGGCATCCGCGCGTCGGTCCGGAGCAGGGCAATGAGCCGGCGATCGATCGCGTCGAGCATGGCCTTCGCACTCTGATCAGTCGAGCTTAGCCGATTGGACAATGGCCTGTCCCGATCGTGCAGTTCTGCGACTATCGATCATCCGCTTGTCTCCGTCATGCTCGCCTCCGGACAAGCTCGGGAGAGGGTCGTGATACGCTATGTCGGCACCCGCGAGATCGCGAATCTTCTGCGTCGGGAAGGACCGGACGCCATTCTGCGTCGTCTCATCGCTTCGCTGCGCGCCGATTTCATGCGTTGGCCGGACTTCGATCTCGCCCCGCGCCTGGCCAGCCACTCGGCCGGCGGCGTGATCGAGCTGATGCCGATCGCCGACGCCGAGTTCTATGGCTTCAAGTTCGTCAACGGCCATCCCGGCAACACCCGGCTCGGCAAGCAGACGGTCGTCGCCTTCGGCGTGCTCGCCGACGTGGCGACGGGCTATCCGCTGCTGATCTGCGAGATGAGCGCGCTGACGGCCCTGCGCACCGCCGCAACCTCGGCGCTCGCCGCCTCCCATCTCGCGCGGCCCGAGAGCCGCTCCATGGCCCTGATCGGCACCGGCGCTCAGGCGGAGTTCCAGGCACTCGCCTTCAGGCTGGCCCTCGGCATCCGTGAGATCCGGCTGTTCGACCTCGATCCGGCGGCGATGGCGAAGGCGCGGGCCAATCTCAAAGGCCATGGCCTCCAAATCATCTGCGCGAATTCCGTCGATGAGGCTGTGGCGGGCGCCGACATCGTGACCACGGCAACCGCTGACAAGACCCGCGCCACGATCCTCACACCCGATCTGGTTGAGCCGGGCCAGCATCTCAACGCCATCGGCGGCGACTGCCCCGGTAAGACCGAGTTGCACCCGGACATCGTGGCACGCGCCCGCACCATTGTGGAGTACGAGCCGCAATCGCGCATCGAGGGGGAGATCCAGCAGATGCCGCCGGATTATCCCGTCACCGAATTGTGGCGCGTGCTGCGCGGCGACGCACCGGGCCGCGTCGGCCGAGACGAGATCACCCTGTTCGACTCGGTCGGGTTCGCGCTGGAAGATCTTTCAGCCCTGCGCGTCCTGCGGGAGATCGCGGGTCCTGGGCCGGGGCTCGATCTCATTCCCGAACCGGAGAATCCCAAGGATCTGTTCGGATCGGTGTTTTCGAGAGGCGACGCGTTTGAGCGGGCCGCTTGATCAGACCGGCTTGCGGATGGTCAGGAAGCGCCCCGCCCGCGCCTCCAGCAGACTCACCAGCGCCGGCTCCATGAAGGCGTAGTCGTCGCGCACGTCGGGACAGACGATCCGGACGTGACGCAGGGCCGGTCCGAACCGGCGCGTCAGCTTGCGTCGGTGCACGCGCTCCATCACCACGACGATTTCCGCCCAAGCGAGATGATCGGCCTCGACGGGTTCGTCCGCATCGTCCGAGACGCCCGCCGATGCCGCTTCGACGCCCGGCCATCGCGAGAAGATCTGCTCCGCGGTCGGGCTGCGGGCGCGGGCCCGGCCGCAGACGAACAGGATCCTCACGCGCTCTCTGCCAACACCGACTGCCGCTCGAACAGGGCCCGATAGGCCCCGTTCGGACGCCGCATCAGCGCGGCATGCGGCCCGTCCTCGACGATGCGGCCGCGCTCGAACACCAGGATGCGGTCGAGCGCACGCACGGTCGAGAGGCGGTGGGCGATGACGATGGCGGTGCGCCCGCGCATCAGCCGCTCCATCGCCTCCTGCACCAGCGCTTCCGATTCCGAATCGAGACTGGACGTCGCCTCGTCGAGGATCAGGATCGGTGCGTCGGCCAGGAAGGCGCGGGCGAGCGCCACCCGCTGCCGCTCACCGCCGGACAGCTTGACGCCGCGCTCGCCCACCAGCGTGGCGTAACCCTTCGGCAGGCGCGCGATGAAATCGTGCGCATTGGCGAGCCGCGCCGCCCGCTCGATCGCCTCCGCCGAGGCGCCGGGCCGGCCGTAGGCGATGTTCTCGGCGAGCGAGCGGTGGAACAGCACGGGCTCCTGCGGCACGACGGCGACCTGCGCCCGCAGGCTCGCCTGCGTCGCACCCGCCACATCCTGTCCGTCGATGCGCACGTGTCCGCCGCTCACATCGTAGAGCCGCTGGATCAGCTTGACGAAGGTCGTCTTGCCCGACCCCGAGCGCCCGACGAGACCGACCCGCTGACCGGCGGGGATCGTCACCGAAAGCCCATCGTAGAGCGGCGTGCCGTGCGTGCCATAGTGGAAGCGCACCGCCTCGAAGCCGATCGCGCCACCCTCGACCGCGAGCGGCACGGCGCCCGGCCGGTCGGCGACGCCGATGGGCTCGGCTTCGAGGGCCACCAGCTCCTCCATCTCATTGACCGAGCGTTGCAGGTGGTTGATGTGGCCGCCGATGTCGCGGAGATAGCCGTGCACCACGAAGTAGGTGGTGAGCACATAGGCGACCTCGCCCGGACTCGCCTGACCCTGCCACCACAGCCAGAGCGCCGTGGCGACAATGGCGGTGCGGAAGGCGAGCAGCAGTCCGAGCTGAACGGTGCCGCTCCAGGTCACAATCATCCACGTGCGCCGGGTGCGTCGCCGCCACTTCGATAGGACGCGGACGAGCCGATCGTCCTCCCGCGCCTCGGCACCGAAGGCCTTCACCACGGCGTTGTTGCCGATCGTGTCGCTGAGGGCGCCGCCGAGCCGCGTGTCGAGGGCGTTCGACAGCGTCGCCGCGGGCGCGATGACGCGGGTTGCCAGGAACACGGCAGTGCCGACATAGGCGAGCGCGCCGATCCCGATCACCGCGCCCATGGCCGGCCACTGCAGGCCGAGCACGATCGTCGTGCCCGCCAGCACCACGACCGAGGGCAGGATCGATAACAGCAAAACGTCGTTGAGCCCGTCGAGAGCCCACATGCCGCGCGAGATTTTGCGCACGGTCGAACCCGAGAAGGTGTTGGCATGCCACTCGGTCGAGAAGCGCTGGACGCGGGCGAAGCTCCGGCTCGCGATGTCGGACATGGTGCCCAGCGTCAGCGGCACCACGAGGCTCCAGGCGATGTGCCGGAACAGCACCGTCCCGAGGCTCAGAACGGTCATCACCGCGAAGGCCGGCAGCGCCGCCTGGAGCGCGGCGTGCCGCTCGGCCCCGGCAAGCGCGTCGACGAGGCGGCCGGCATAGAGCGGTAGCATCACGTCGGCCAGCGTGGCGAGCGTGATCGCGCCGCCGAGGGCGCATACGAGGCCGAGGCGCTCGCGCCAGCCGCGGACAACGAACGCGAGGACGCGGCGGACAACATCCGAGCGCCGAGGAGAAGACAGGGACATGGCAGCGCCCGACGGCGAAACGTCGGCTCCGGAAAGCGCGGATGCCGCGTGAAGCGCGCGGTCCGGCGAAATCAGATTGGGAGAGGTTCGTGCGCCGCGCGGACCGTAGGGCCGGGCAGCGGGGAAATGCGCCTAGGCGATTCCAGCAGGAGCGATCACGCTTCCTGCGCGATGGGAGACGATGCCGACAAACATACTGCGCCTCCCTTTTCCACGATGACCAGTGCACCGGTTAATCGAGGCCGGCCCGATTCGCAACCTGTGCTTTCAGCCGCTCGCTGCGCCCGCGGCCGGTCAACGCGGAACCGGCGACGCTTCAGACGCCTTCCCTTCGCAACCCTGCAAGGAGACGCCAATGGCAGGCTTCATTGATCGAGTGTCGCCTTCGGAGTCGCCCAATCCAATAACCTGACTGGCTCTCGCCGCGGAGCGGCAACACGCAGGGGAAGCTCTTCGAAAACCGTTGCCTCCTCGGACTCTCACCCGATCCGGTCGATGAAGAAGGGTGGCGCTATTAGAGGCAACTTCTTGCGCGGCCTCTCCATTCTGCCTGCTGAGATTTGACCATTGCATCTCCCTATATTTCCCACCAAATTGAATATCGTTACTATTTTTGTTTCCCTAAGGTATCTGGCTCAACAAAGCCGTGAAAAGCGGGCAGCCGCCGTGAACTGCTTGAACTCGTGACGATTGGAATCAACGTCGTCCGCAACGCACGGCCCGGCCGTTTTCCGACAACCGAGAATACTGCTTCGCGTCGATGAATTGTCCCAGGGATCTGCGATCGCATCTGCCTTCGCAGCTGTTGCAACCGCGCGAGAGACGCTGGGCGCGAATGGGCCAACGCCCGGCCATCGCGTGGCTGACCGGTCTGTCCGGCGCAGGAAAGACGACCATTGCCGACGCGGTCGATCGGTCGCTGACCCAGGCCGGCCGCTGCAGCATGGTGCTCGACGGCGACAACCTGCGCCAGGGGCTCAACCGCGACCTTGGTTTCACGACAGAGGATCGGGTCGAGAACATCCGCCGCGCCGCTGAGGCTGCCCGTCTCATGGCGGATGCCGGCCTCGTGGTGATCGTATCGCTGATCTCACCATTCCGCGCCGAGCGTGCGGCGGCACGGGCGATCGCCGGCGACATCCCGTTCCTCGAAGTCTTCATCGACACGCCGCTCGCGGTCTGCGAGGCCCGCGACCCGAAGGGGTTCTACGAACGCGCGAGGGCCGGGAAGATCTCGAACTTTACCGGGATCTCGGCCCCGTACGAGGCGCCGGAGGCGCCGGATCTCGCCCTCGAGACTCGGGATCAGACCGTGACGGCGAGCGCGCAGCCCCTCATCGACGCGCTGCTGGGCCTGAGCGCGGGGGCGCGGAGCGGGCCCGCGTAAAGCATCGTCCCGGGATCGCGACGGGCAAGCGAGAACTCCGGACTGGCATTCGCGGAAAGGCGGACGAACGAAAGGATCCGTTTCGCCGCACTGGTCGCCGCAAACGGCCGGGCTAATTGAAACGCTTCCAGACAGGAAGCGGGCCCGGGAGCCGTCTCCGCATGACGTTTCGTCTGACGCTGACCGTCAACGGTGAGCCCCGCGCGATCGAACTCGACGATCCGCGCGTCACCCTCCTCGATCTCCTGCGCGAACGGCTCGACCTGACCGGCTCGAAGAAGGGCTGCGACCGCGGGCAGTGCGGCGCCTGCACGGTCCTCGTAAACGGCCGCCGGGTGAATTCCTGCCTCGCTCTGGCCGTCAGCCTCGACGGCGCCGATATTCTGACCATCGAAGGCTTGGCACAGGGCGACGCGCTTCACCCGGTCCAATCCGCTTTCATCGAACAGGATGGCTTCCAGTGCGGCTTCTGCACGCCGGGGCAGATCATGAGCGCCGTCGGGCTGATCCGCGAGGGACACGCGGGCGACGACCCCGAGCGGGTACGCGAAGCCATGAGCGGCAATCTCTGCCGTTGCGGGGCGTATATCGGCATCACCCAGGCGGTCCTCGACGCGCAGGCGCGCATGACCGGGTCCGCGCAGGGAGGCGTTGCGTGAACCGCTTCGACTATGTCCGCGCGACCAGCGTTGCCGAAGCCGTTGCGGCGGCCAGTGAGCCGGGCGCAGCTTATCTTGCCGCCGGCACCAACCTGCTCGACTTGATGAAGGGCAACATCGCGCGTCCCGCCCGGCTCGTGGACGTCACGCATCTGCCGGGCCTCGATCAAATCGAACACTTGCCCGATGGCGGAGTTCGAATCGGCGCCCTCGTGCGCAACAGCGACCTTGCCTACGACACGGACTTCGCGAAGTCGCACCCGGCAGTGGCCGAAGCGCTGCTGTCTGGGGCCTCGGCACAGTTGCGCAATGCCGCCACCGTCGCTGGCAACCTGCTGCAACGGACCCGCTGCCCTTACTTCTACGACCCTGCCAGCGCCTGCAACAAGCGCGATCCCGACGCCGGCTGCGACGCGCGCGGCGGCGAGACGCGGCTTCACGCCGTGCTCGGCTGGAGCGAGCACTGCATCGCCACGCACCCGTCCGATTTCTGCGTGCCCCTGGTCTCGCTTGATGCGACCGTCGAGATCGAGGGCAGGGCGGGCGCCCGCGAGGTGCCGCTCGACGCACTTTACCGCCTGCCGGACGACCGGCCGGACCGGGAGACGGTGCTGGAGCGGGGCGATCTCATCGTGGCGCTACGCCTGCCGGCCGAGGCCGCCGGCTGTGCCGGACATTCCCGCTACCTCAAGGGCCGCGACCGCACCTCCTACGCCTTCGCCGTGGTCTCGGCGGCGGCCTCACTCCGGATCGAAAACGGACGGATCGGCGAGGCGCGGATCGCGCTCGGCGGCGTCGCCCTCAAGCCCTGGCGCGCCCGCGCGGCCGAGGCCGTGCTGGCCGGCGCGGAGCGGGGCGAGGGGCGTTTTCGTGAGGCGGCCGACGCCGCCCTGGCCGAAGCCCGGCCCTCCGGCGACAACGCCTTCAAGATCGAGCTGGCCCGGCGCCTGATCGTGCGGACCCTGACCCTTGCCGCCGCCGGCATCCCGGAGCGCATGCCGGCGCTCCCGGCCTCCGCCTTCTCGGGAGATGCGCTCCATGCCTGACATCGCCTACGAGCAGGCCCGGCACGGGTCGAGCATCGGCCAGCCGCTCACCCGCCGCGACGGCCTTCTGAAGGTAACGGGACAGGCGACCTACGCCGCCGACAACCGGCCCGAAGGCTTGCTCCACGCGGTCGTGGCGGTGAGCCGCATCGCCCGCGGCCGGGTGGTCGGCCTCGACGTCGCGGCGGCCAAGGCCCATCCGGGCGTGGTTGAGGTGATGACGGGCGCCAACGCCCCGCATCTCGCTCAGGACCCGGACGCGAAGGACAACCCCTTCATGTTCCGGCTCGATCTGCTGCAGAACGACCGGGTCCGCTACGCCCACCAGCCGATCGCGGTGGTGATCGCCGAGACGTTGGAGGCCGCGACCGAGGCCGCCGAGCTCCTGGCTCCGCGCTACGAGATCGATCCGCCGCGCATCGGGCTCGACGCGGACGAGCCGCTTGAGCCCGAGGGAGTCGGCGCGGGCGACAAGGCGATCGTCACTCGCGGCGATGTCGAGGCGGGGCTGGGACAGGCCGAGCGCCGGCTCGAAACGACCTACGAGACGGCGGCGCAGTATCACAATGCGCTCGAACCTCACGCCGTCGTGGCGCAGTGGAACGGCGACAGGCTCATCGTCGATACCCCGAGCCAAGGACTGGCGATGGCCAAGATGCGGCTCGCCGGTCTGTTCGGCCTCGATCCGAAGAACGTCCTCGTTCGCTCGCCTTTCCTCGGCGGCGGCTTCGGCTCGAAGGGCTTCATGTCCGGACCGCAGGTGCTCGGTGTGATGGCGGCCAAGCTCGTCGGCCGTCCGGTGAAGCTCGTACTGCGCCGTGAGCAGATGTTCGGCCCCGTCGGCCACCGCGCCGAGACGCGCCAGACGCTGCGGCTCGGTACCGACGCGTCCGGCGCACTCACCGCGCTCGACCACCACACGTTGACCGCGACGAGCCGCTTCGACGAGTTCTACGAGCCGGCGAGCGCCATCTCACGCTACCTCTACGCCGCCCCCGCGGTCGCGACGCGCCATTCCGGCGTGCGGGTCGATACCGGTACGCCGCTCTTCATGCGTGCGCCGGGCGAGGCCTCGGGGAGCGTTGCCCTGGAGGGCGCCATCGACGAGATGGCGGAGGCGTGCGGCTTCGATCCGCTGGAGTTCCGGCTCAGGAACTACGCGGAGGCGGAACCGATTTCAGGCCGCCCATTCTCATCCAAGGCCCTGCGCGAATGCTACGCGCAGGGCGCCGACCGCTTCGGCTGGGACAAGCGGGCGAAGCAGCCGCGCTCGATGCGCGATTCCGCCGGCCGTCTCGTGGGCTACGGCATGGGCACGGCCCTGTTTCCGGCCCTGATGATGCAGGCCGAGGCACGGGCGGAGATCCGCGCCGACGGCAGCGGCACGGTGGGGCTCGGCGCCCATGATATGGGGCAGGGCGCCTGGACCGCGCTGGCGCAGATTGCCGCCGACGGACTTGGGATCGACCTGGCGCAACTCGATTTTCAAAGCGGCACTTCGGACCTGCCGAACGCCGGCATCGCCGGCGGCTCGGCGCATACGGCCACCGCCGGCTCGGCGATTCATTCCGCCGCCGCCGCGGTGCTGGCGCAACTGGCCGACCTCGCGACGAATGATGAGCGCTCGCCGCTCTTCGGTGCCGGCAATGCCGGTGTCTACGCTCGCGGCGGGCGGCTGGTGCGGCGGGACGACGAGGGGTGCAGCGAAACCTTCTCGGAGATCCTGAACCGGGCGGGACGGGCCTCCGTCTCGGCGCAAGGGCAGGGCGCCGCCGATCCGGCTTCTCGCGAGGCCTACGCCATGCACGCCCACGGCGCGGTCTTCGCCGAAGTGAGCGTCGATCCCGATCTCGGCCAGATCCGCGTCTCCCGCCTCGTCGGCGCCTTCGCCGCCGGCCGTGTGGTCAACCCACGCCTCGTCACGAGTCAGTATTACGGCGGCATGATCTGGGGCGTGTCCTTCGCGCTCCACGAGAACGCCGTGGTCGATCCCCGCTCGGGCCGCGTCATGAACGCCAATCTCGGTGAGTACCACGTGCCCGTGAATGCCGACGTGCCGTCGATCGAGGCGATCCTCGTGGAGGAGCACGACCCGCACGTGAACCCGCTCGGCATCAAGGGCGTCGGCGAGATCGGCATCACCGGCACGGCCGGTGCCATCGCCAACGCGGTGTATCACGCGACCGGGATCAGGGTGCGCAAGACGCCGATCACGCTGGACCAGTTGTTGGGGTGACGGCGCCTCTCCGATCGACACCCTCATCCTGAGGTGCCGCGAAGCGGCCTCGGAGAATCGTCCAGAACCCGCGCGGCTCCCGGAGGATTCTTCGTGGCTCGGCTGCGCTTCGTACCTCAGGATGAGGATCAGGTCGGAGAGGCGTCGTCAGGTGGTTCCGCTCGATGGCCGCCCGAGTCGCTGCAGATCGACGGCGTCCAGCAACGCCAGGGCCTCCGCCACCGACAGCTGCCGGATTTCGGCCCGTCCCAGATCGCCGAAGCGGCGCTCAAGATGGCGCGTCGGCGCGCCCTTCGCGGCCAATCCGAAATGCACCAGCCCGACCGGCTTCGCATCGCTGCCGCCGCCCGGCCCGGCGATGCCGGTGACGGACACGGCGACATCAGCCCGTGACGCCTTGAGCGCGCCCTCCGCCATGGCGCGGGCCACCGGCTCGCTCACCGCGCCGTGCGCGACGATGAGGTCCATCGGCACGCCGATCGCTTCGGCCTTGGCCTCGTTGGAATAGGTGACGAAGCCGCGGTCCACCACCGCCGACGATCCCGGCACCGCGGTAAGCAGCCCGGCGACGAGACCGCCGGTGCAGGACTCGGCGGTCGCGATCTTTTGGCCCGCCGTCGCGTAGGCCCGCACCAGCGCCTCGGCGCGGGCGAGCAGGGCGGCGTCGCCGATCACGAGCGGCGCTCGTTGGTCTCCGCTTCGGTCTCGATCTCGGCGCAGATCTCGGGCAGACGCACCGTGGCGGCGGCCTGGGCGGCGAGGCCCTCGGCCCGGCCGACAAAGCCGAGCTTTTCCGTCGTCGTCGCCTTGATCGACACCGAGGAGAGCGGCACGCCGGCGATCTCGGCAATGCGCGTGCGGATCGCCTCGCGGTGCTGGCCGATGCGCGGTGCCTCCGCCAGCACGGTGATGTCGAGATGGTCGATCTTGCCGCCGCGGGCGCGAACCAGCTCGCAGGCATGAGCCAGGAACTGATCGGAGGCCGCCCCGCGCCACTTCTCGTCGGAGGGAGGGAAGTGGGTGCCGATATCGCCGTCAGCGATGGCGCCGAGCAGCGCGTCGGTGAGCGCGTGCAGTGCCACGTCGCCGTCGGAATGGGCGAGCACGCCGCGATCGGCGGGGATCTTCACGCCGCCGAGCCAGACATGGTCGCCCTCCGTGAAGGCGTGAACGTCGAAGCCGGTGCCGAGGCGGGTCACGTAGGTGGTCATGGAGCCATCAGATATCGCGGGCGCCGGCTCAGAGAAAGCCCGGCCGGAGAACGCCCGGTCGGCCTCGATCAGATCCGCCGCCTGCGTGATCTTGCGGTTGCGGGCATCGCCTTCGAACACCACGACCGGCAGCCCGGCCCATTCGGCGAGCGCCCCGTCATCGGTGAAGCCGTCGCGGCCCTCGGCCACCGCCCGGCGATGAGCGTCGAGGAGCAGGTCGAAGCGAAAGCTCTGCGGGGTCTGCACCGCGCGAAGATTCTCCCGGGCCGGGGTCTCGCGGACGCGGCCGATGCCCGGCGCGATCTCCTCCACGACCTTGATCGTATCGGACACGGCGATGCCCGGCACCGACGCGCCGTGCTGGCTCCCCGCCGCGACGGCGCGGGCGATCAGGGCTTCGTCCACGAAGGGGCGCGCCGCGTCGTGGACGAGCACGAGGTCGGGCTGGCCGGAGCGAGCGAGCCCTTCGAGCCCGGCCGCCACCGATTGCTGGCGCGTCGCCCCGCCCGGCACCGGTTCGGCGAGTTTCTCGCGCATCGCCGGCTCCAAGTCGGCAACGCACTCACGGTAGAAATCCTGGGCATCGGGCGCGATCACCGGCTGGATGCGGGTGATGCGGGGGGATGCCGCCAAAGCCGCCAGGGTCCGCGTTAGCACGGCCCGGCCGCCGACGCGGCGATATTGCTTGGGCAAGTCGCCGCCGACCCGCAGCCCCTTGCCGGCCGCCACCACGACCGCCGCAACCGTTTCGCCACCCTGCGGCCACGCGGCTTCATCGGACATGCTGGGGGCCTCAAGTGGAAATCATCTGGGGATGGATCGGGATCGCCGCGTGCTTATGCGTCAAGAAGCGCGAAGGCAAACGCGGCAGGCGCTTGCGTCTGCCGGCCATTTGGCTATTTCTTGTGCACAATGACACGTGACCATTATTTGAGCGCGCTGCGCGGGGCTGACGATCGGTGGGTGAAGAACCCGCCGGTTCTGCTCGCACCGCTGTCCGGTGTCACCGATCTCCACATGCGCCGGCTCGCCCAGCGGCTCGGCGCCAGCGCGGTGGTCTCCGAGATGGTCGCGGCGGCGGAGTTCGCGAAGGGCGATGCCGAATCTCAGGTTCGGGCCGAGGGGGCTGGGGTGAACCCCCACGTGGTGCAGCTCGCCGGCTGCGCACCCGAACCGATGGCCGAGGCCGCCCGCATCGCGGTGGCCAACGGAGCGGATGCCATCGACATCAATATGGGCTGTCCAGCCAAGACCGTGACCGGCGGCGAATCCGGCTCGGCCCTGATGCGTGACCTCGACCACGCCGCCCGGCTCCTCGCGGCGGTGCGCGACGCGGTCGATGTGCCGGTCACGGTGAAGATGCGGTTGGGTTGGGATCACGCCAGCCTCAACGCCGCCGAGCTAGCGCGCCGTGCCGAGGCCATCGGGCTCGACGGTGTGACGGTCCATGGCCGCACCCGCCAGCAGTTCTACAAGGGCCGGGCCGATTGGACGGCGATCCGGCCGGTGGTCGAAGCGGTGCGCATCCCCGTCATCGCCAACGGCGACATCACCGGCCTCGAGGAGGCCCTCGCCTGCCTCGCGCAATCCGGCGCAGCGGGAGTGATGGTCGGGCGTGCGGCGGTCGGCCGCCCCTGGCTTGTCGGGGAAATCGCCGCCGGGCTCGCTGGCCAGTGCATCGTCGCGCTCACGGCAGAGCAGCGCGCGGCGGTCGCCGCCGAACATTACGAGGGTCTGATCGCGCTCTACGGCGCGGCCATGGGCGTGCGCCACGCCCGCAAGCATCTCGCGGCCTATGCCGACGCGGCCGGTGGCCTGAGCCCGGACGACCGGCGCCGCCTCGTCACCACCCACGATCCCGCGGAGGCCCTGAACCTCCTGCGGCGCGCATTCCTCGAACCGGCCGGGAGGGCGACCGCACCCCTCGGCGAGGCGGCCTGATGCCCTTTTCCGACGAGCCCGCCCCCGAATCCCTGCCGCCGGCCGAGGCGGTGCTCAATTCCCTGCCGCTGCCGGTGCTCACCATTGGGCCGGATGAGCGGATCCTCAGGGTCAACCACGCCGCCGAACTGTTCTTCGACGCCTCCGCCCGGCTCATGCTGCGCGGGCGGCTTCGCGACATCATCCCGTTCTCCTCGCCGATCATCGCGCTGGTGGCCGAGGTGCGCCGCCGCAGCTCCTCCGTCTCGGAGTACCGGGTCGAGCTGGTCCAGCCCCGCTCCGGCCAGGAGCGCAGCGTCGACGTCTTCGCCACACCCCTGCGCGACGAGGACGACTCCGTGGTGCTGATGCTGCAAGAGCGCACCATCGCCGACAAGATGAACCGGCAGCTCACCCACCGCGGCGCCGCCCGCTCGATGGTTGCGCTCGGCGCCATGCTCGCCCACGAGATCAAGAACCCGCTCGCCGGCATCCGCGGCGCGGCGCAACTGCTCGAACAGGAGCGCGACGACGAGGATCGACTCCTCACCCGCCTGATCTGCGACGAATCAGATCGGATCGTGCGCATCGTCGAGCGCATGGAGCTGTTCGGCGACGAGCGGCCGGTGGAGCGTGGCCCCGTCAACGTCCACGGCGTGCTCGATCAGGTGAAGCGTTCGGCGCAGTCGGGCTTTGCACGTCACATCCGCTTCATCGAGAACTACGACCCCTCGCTGCCGCCCGTCCTCGGCAACCGCGATCAGTTGATTCAGGTGATCCTGAACCTCGTGAAGAACGCGGCGGAAGCGATCGGCACCGATACGG
>JAGTAM010000213.1 GCA_023422485.1 Pseudomonadota bacterium
CACAGGCCCAGCAGCACGCCGCCGCCCAGCCCGCGCACGACCTGACCCCGCGTCGGCAGGGCGGGCCGGAACTGGCCGGCGACGAGGGCGGCGGCCAGCGCGGCGAGCACGAGGCCGCCGATGAACAGGCCGTTGGGCGTGAGAAGCGCATCGCGCACGGCGGTGGCGCAGCCGCGGAAGGTGTCGAGCCCCTCCAGCCGGTCCGGCAGCAGGCCGAGCGCACCCGCCGCCTGCCGCGAGCGGCCGCCGATCTCCGCGGTGACGCCGAGGGGGCCCACCCGCAGATAGGCGAGCGTCCCGAGCGCCCCGACCGCGAGGCCCCCGAGCCAGATTGGCCAGCGGGCCACGAACACCGCGTGGAAGGGATCGCGCCGGGTCGGCGCCTCCGGCTCGGGCAGCCGGCGCAGCAGCGGCCAGGCCAGGGCGGCGAGCAGGGCCAGCGTGAGCGCGAGGCTTGGGCCGTAGCCGAGATGGCGGGGCAGCCACAGCACGGGCGCCTCGGAGAGACTGGCCAGATAGAGCGGATTCCAGCTCGCGAAGCCGAGGACGAAGCCGAGCCCGGTGCCGAGCAGTGCGAAGGGCGCCGTCGGCGAGCCCTCGCCGAGGCGGTAGAGATGGGCGCTGATGCAGGAGCCCGAGACCGCCATCCCGGCACCGAAGGCAAGCCCGGCCAGGGCAAGCACCGGCCCGACCGGGCCGATATGCGCGTCCGGCGGCAGGCGGGTGCCCGAAGGATCCGGCATCCAGGCGCCGAGCACCACGGCGTAGCCCGCCGCGCCGGCCGCGAGGGCCGCCAGGATGCCCAGCATTCCCCTCGGGTCGCCCGCGACCAGGTAATCGCGCCACTGGCAGTAGAAGCAGAAGCGGCTGCGCTGGAGCACAAGGCCGAACAGCGCGCCGAAGACGAGGGACAGGGAAAGGCGCGTACCGCCGGGCTCGCCCGAGAGGCGCCAGGAAGCTGCCGCGAGCCCGGCGGCGATGAGCGCGGCAAGCGCCGCCCGAACGGGGAAAGCGCGCCCGGCTCCGGGCGCGCTCACACTTTGGTGTGGGAGAGGCAGCGCCTCTCCCGCAGGTCCGGCGCTCACTTGCCGCCCCAGACGGTGCCGGCGAGGTTGACCACCGGCACGCCCACCGCGTTGCCGTACTCGGTCCACGAACCGTCATAGTTGCGCGCGTCGTAGCCGAGGATGCGGCTCAGCACGAACCAGGAATGGCTCGAACGCTCGCCGATGCGGCAGGAGGTGATGATCGGCTTCGAGCCGTCGATGCCGGCCGCCGCGTAGAGCGCCTTCAGCTCCTCCTTGGACTTGAGCGTGCCGTCCGGGTTCACCGCCTTGGCCCAGGGGATGTTGACCGAGCCGGGGATGTGGCCCGCACGGATCGCCAGTTCCTGCACGCCGGAGGGCGCGATGACCTTGCCGCTGAACTCGTCGGGCGAGCGGATGTCGAGGATCTGCTCGTCGCGCTCCCGCTTGGCCACCGCCAGCACGTCGGCGAAGCGCGCCCGCAGCTTGGGCAAGGGCGCCTGCGCCGTGAAGGTCGAGGGGGCGACCTCGGTCGTGCGCGTGTCGAAGGGACGCTTCTCGGCCTCCCACTTCTTGCGCCCGCCGTCGAGCAGCTTGACGTTGTCGACGAGGCCGTACTGGGCGAGCACCCAGGCGCCCCAGGCGGCGAACCAGTTGTTGTTGTCGCCGTAGAGCACCACGGTCGTGTCCCGGTCGATGCCGAGGCGGCGAGCGAGCGCCGTGAACTTTTCAGGGCCGGCGATGTCGCGGCTCACCGTCTCGACGAGGTCGGTGTGCCAGGCGACGTTCTGGGCGCCGGGGATGTGGCCGCGCTCGAACACGCCCGGCTCGACGCTGACCTCGACGATGCGGACGTTCTTGGCATCGAGGTTCTTCTCCAGCCACTCGGTCGAGACGAGGGGGCTGTCCTGCGCGGCGCTCGGCTTGGTGGTGTGGTCCTTGGTGGTGGTGTCCTTGGCCGCGCTGTCCTTGGAAGCCTTGGCCGCCGGTTCCGGCGCGGCGGACAGGCCTGTCGGTGCGAGAAGGCCCGCGGCGATCGTGAGCAGGAAGGCGGATTTGCGCAGCACGGGACAAGCTCCGGAATGGGCAGCCGAGGTCGTTCGGAGCCGCGAGGCTCCGGGAGGACGGGTTCGGGAAGGTTGGGGCCGTCCGTCCTCGTTGATCGCCCCTCGCAGATCAGTCCTGTTCGGGAGACTGTTGCCGGATGCGTGCAGTCGAGGCCGGACCGCACGTCAATGTCGCCGTGACGAGCGCGCCGGGTCAACGGAATAATCATCCGTTTATTTCGTGCGGCCCGAGAGATCGCTCCCGCAGGGCGCGCTCGAAGATGAAGGATTATCTTGAGCTTCCGAACGTGGGGCCGATTTCGGTCGCTGGCCGTGCCGTATGGGCGACGCTGACGGAGGCCGACGGCGTCGGGTGTATCCTCGGGCTTGCCGTGCGGCGTCGGGTTCGAAGTCCGGTCAGCACGGGACAGGCGCGGGCACCATCGCGCGGCCACCGGCTTGACCGGGCAAGCTGGACTGTTTCAATGCGCCGGTTCCCGCCCTTTGTTCACGGGCGGACGATGGTGCGGGTATGAGGCGGCAGATGGCGACGACAGTTCGGCGACTCGCGCTTCCGCTCGCTTTGGGCGTCAGCCTCTCCGTCTCGGGCTGCACCGGCTTCGGCTACATCTCCCAGACCTATGTCAGCCAAGTGCCGCAGGTCGTCACGATCGGCTGCAACGAGCCCTACGAGATCTACGACAACCGCCAGCGCCGCCGGGTTCTGGTGGTCTCGAATGCCCTGCGCGAGGTCACGGGCTGCGATGTCGGCAGCCTCGGCGCCGGCCGTCCGCCCGCAGAGACCCGCGCCGCGCGCTTCCGCACGGCGGCGCGCACCTATCTCGACGAGACCGTGCGCGAGGATTGCAAGATCACCGGCGAGACGGTGTTCAGCGACCTGCAGACCGAGTTCGCCTACGCCTGCGATGCGCCGGTGGAGCCGCGCGGCACGGTGGTGCCCCGCCTGCCGGGACGGCGCACGCAGCGCTGAAAAGATCAGCGGTCGGGCTCGACGAAGGTCCGCTCGGTCGCATCGCCCGCCGCGGCCAGCAGCGCCCGGGCGAAGGCCCGCGCCTCGCCGCGGTCGAGGCGGATCACCGCGGTGACGGGACGGCCGCCGAGATCGGGCAGGCCGAGTTCCAGGCGCACGCCCTCGCCCTCCGGCGTGGCGGACAGGCTCCAGCCCGCCTCCCGGCCCGTCCGCTCGCCGCGCCTGTCGCCTCGTCGGTCGCCTCGTTGGTCGCCCTGGCCGGGCTCGCTCATCGAATCGGTCCTTCCGGTCTCGTGCGATCCTGGCACGGGCGATTTCACAAGGGCAGTTTTACATGGGCGCTTTTCCGGTTGCAGACCAGGGGCGTCGCTTCAACGGGACATCCGGCGCGGGAAGCGACGGGCGCGGTCCCGCCAAGAGAAGCCAAGAAGAGCCGCCAAGGAGAGCCGCCGAGGCAGGCCGCCGATGCGCCGGCAGGCGATTGACGCGCGGGGCCGGGGATGGTGTCTGCGCGCCGACCGCCCGCCGGGCGCGACCTCACATCATCATGGGATGACCGACATGTCCGAGATCTGGTTCCGCACCGGCGAGGCGACCGTGCTCGCGGCCGAAGGACAGTTCACCGACGCGATGCCGGAGGTGCTGATCGGCTCCACCCGCGGCCCCGTCGGCCACGGTTTCGCGAGCATGCTGGGGCAGGTGCAGGGCCACACCCGCATGTTCGTGGTGCGCGACCTCAACCAGCTCGTGCGCCCCGCCACGATCATGACCACCAAGGTCACGATCCACACGGCCGAGTACGCCGAGCTTCTCGGCGGCGTGGTCCAGGCGGCCACGGGAGATGCGATCATCGATTGCGTGATCGAGGGCATCCTGCCGAAGGACGGGCTCGACGAGCTGTGCATGATCATCACGATCTGGCTCGACGAGCGTTGCGCCAAGGACGAGAACCTCGACCGCAAGGATCTCTACCGCACCAACTACGAGGCGACGAAGCTCGCCATCGCCCGCGCCATGAAGGGCGAGCCGACGATCGACGAGCTGATCGCCAACCGCAAGACCGTGAAGCACTACGCGCTCGAAGACATCATCGAGTACTGAGGCTTTGCGGATGAGGGGCGCGGCTCACGCCGCGTCCCGCACGAGGCGATACGGTCTCGCCAGGGCGGCGATCGGCAGCCGCCACGCCTTCCGCGATCCGCCGGATCTGATCCAGGCTGAGCGGATGCTTGCGGTTCAGGATCTCGACGGGATCGCTCTCCGGCACCGGATGCTGCGCCCCGCTCGTAGGCGTCCGCCCGCATGGCCAGGACAACGAGCTTGTCGCCTTCCGGTGTTCCCACAGGGCGCCCGGAGCCGGTCGATGTCCTGCAGGGCTTCGATCAGGTCGGCGGCCGTGCGGATACCAAGGGCAGGCTCCTGGCGTTCAAGCCCAACCGGCTTGACCCTATGAGGGAGCCGCTTTCGATCTTTCCAACGTTTCGGCACGGGTCCGAACGCATCGAATGCGGGATCAGCCAACACCGGCCATCCAGGACACGATCATCTCTCGTGCCCGGGCGACGCGTGACGGCGTCCCCTCGGACGATAGGAGAAGGTAGCGCGACCCGTCGGTCGTGAAACCGACGGGCGCGGCCAGCACGCCGCTCGCGATGTCATCGCGCGCCATGTGCCATGACCCGATCGCGACCCCCAGGCCCGCGGCGGCGGCCTGCAGGGCGAGATAGAAGTGCTCGAACCTCCGAGTTGCGCTGGTGGGCAGTTTTGCGCCGGTGCCGCCGCTCCAGTTCGCCCATGCTTCGGGTCGCGACTGCGAATACAGGAGCTTGGCATCGGCGCGCAGCGTCGGCGTCGGACCGTTCCGGTCGAAGAAGTCGTCAATCATGTCGGCGCGGCAGATCGGTCCCATACGCTCCTCGAAGAGGTCGTCTGCCCGGATGCCCGGCCCCAGAGGGAAGTCCGACCGCCGGATCGCCAGATCGATGCCGCCGCCGAACGCGACCGGCCCACCCGCCGCTACCAGATGCACATCGATCTCCGGATGCGTCCGGTGGAGCGTCGACAGACGGGGAATGAGCCAGCGCATCAGAAGCGTCGGCTCGCAGGACAGCGTGACCGGCCCCGCCCGGCCTTGATGCCGCAACTCGTTGGCCGCCGTAGCGATGAGGCCGAGTCCGTCGCGCACGGCTTTCGCCAGACGCCGCCCCTCCTCCGTCAGGTAGACGCGGCGGCTGCGGCGCTCGAACAGGGCAACACCGAGATCGGCCTCGATGATGCGCACTGCGCGGCTGACCGCGCCGTGCGTCAGGTGCAGGGCGTCGGCGGCACGGCTGAAGCTCTCCAGACGTGCCGCCGCCTCGAAGCAGCGGAGCGCTGCCAGCGGCGGGAGGCGACCGTCGCCCATCTGTCAGCCAAACTCACCAACACGGTCAGCATTCATCGTTTTTCCAGCCATATCCAAAAGTCTAGCGTGGGCCAGGATGATCCCTTGGAGCGCATCTGTGGCCGAACTGCTAGCCGTCGTCACCATCACCCTCCTTGCCGTCGTCAGTCCCGGCCCGGATTTCGCGATGGTGACGCGCAACAGCCTCGTGCTCTCGCGGCAGGCCGGACTGCTGACGGCGATCGGCATCGGCGGCGGCGTCCTCGTCCATGTCGCCTACACGATCCTGGGTGTGGGCCTTCTGATCCAGCAGTCGATCTGGCTCTTCAACGCGCTGAAGCTCGTCGGCGCGGCCTATCTCGTTTGGCTGGGCTTTGGGATGCTGCGGGCGAAGCCGGTGAAGGACGAGCCGAACGCCCCCGTGGCAGCGCTCTCCGACATGATGGCAATCCGGGTCGGGTTCCTGACCAACGCGCTGAACCCGAAGACGACGATCTTCATCGTCAGCCTATTCATGCAGGTCGTCCAGCCAACGACGCCGCTCAGCATCCAGATCGGCTACGGTGCCTTCATCTCGGCCGCGCACATCGTCTGGTTCGTGCTGGTCGCCTTCTTCTTCTCCGCCGGGCGCGTCAAACGCCGCATCCTGCGCGTGCGGCACTGGATCGATCGGGTGTTCGGTGGGATGCTGGTTCTCTTCGGGGTGTTGTTGGCGCGGACGAGCTTGGCACGCTAACGTCTCGCCCCGTCGCCGCCGGCTTTCTGTGCGACCCGTCCAGAATCCGGACAGGAAGCTCTCTCCCTCCCCAGCCCTTTGCAGCGACAATCTGATTGGGTTTGCATCCCAGACTCACGAGACCGGACGCAACCTTAAAACTCGATCCCCTCCTGCGCCTTCACCCCGGCCGAAAAATGGTGCTTCACGCTGCCCATCTCGGTGACGAGGTCGGCGGCCTCGATCAGGGCCGGCTTGGCGTTGCGGCCGGTGACGACGACGTGGAGGTCGGGGCGCCGCGCGGCGAGGTCGGCGAGCACCGCGTCGAGATCGAGGTAGTCGTAGCGCAGCGCAATGTTCAGCTCGTCGAGGACGAGCAGGCGGATCGTCTCGTCCGCCATCAGCGCCTTCGCCGTCTCCCAGGCGTTGCGGCAGGCGGCGATGTCACGGGCCTTGTCCTGCGTCTCCCAGGGGAAGCCTTCGCCCAGCGCGTGCCACGCGATTTGGTCGCCGAAGTGTTTGAGCGCGCGGGCCTCGCCGGTGTCCCAGGCGCCCTTGATGAACTGCACCACGCCGACCCGGTGCCCGCGCCCGAGCATCCGCAGCACGAGGCCGAGCGCGGCCGTCGTCTTGCCCTTGCCGGGGCCGGTATGGACGATGAGCAGGCCCTTCTCGATCTTCTTGGAGGCGACCTCGGCGTCCTGCACCGCCTTGCGCTTGGCCATCTTTTCGCGGTGACGCGCGTCGTCTTCGGTCATCAGAGAGTCTCGCGTGAGGGTTTGACCGTCAGGGGCAGGCCGGCAACCGTGAGCACGACCCGGGCGGCCTCGCGCGCCAGCCGCTGGTGCAGACGCCCGGCCGC
>JAGTAM010000219.1 GCA_023422485.1 Pseudomonadota bacterium
AAGCCAATCCGAAGAGGCGGAGATAGGGCTGCGCGCCCGCGAGTGCGGCCTCCGGATTTTTCTGCAGGGCACCACCAAGCCACCTGGAAGCGACGGCTAGCGCTTCGACCGCCGCGCCGAGGCGCTCACCCATGCGCCCGAACTCAGGACGGTTCGATGCCTTGATCTCGGCAACCGTCTGCGCCAGCTCCGCGATGTAGGCTTCCGCGACCTTACCGCCCTCGAGCGGCAGCTTGCGTGTCAGAAGATCGATGGCCTGGATGCCGTTCGTGCCCTCGTAGATCGGCAGGATGCGCGCATCGCGATAGTGCTGGGCAGCGCCCGTCTCCTCGATGAAGCCCATGCCGCCGTGGATCTGCACGCCAATGGAGGCAACCTCCATGCCGATATCCGTCGAGAAGGCCTTGGCGATCGGCGTGAGCAGGGCGGCGCGGGCGGCAGCTTTCGTGCGCGTCTCGGCATCCGTCGCAGCGTGCGACACGTCGAGCTCGCGGGCGGTCACGAGGCAGATGGCGCGTGCCGCCTGGGTGAGCGCGCGCATGGTGAGCAGGTTCCGCCGGATATCCGGATGGACGATGATCGGACTCATCTCGCTGGCGGGCGCCCCGGGCGCGCGGCCCTGCTTACGCTCGTTCGCGTAGTCTGTCGCGCGCTGCGTCGCCCGTTCGGCGACCGCCACGCCCTGGACGCCGACCGCGAGGCGCGCCGCATTCATCATGATGAACATGGTGTTGAGGCCGCGGTTCTCCTCGCCGACGAGATAGCCGACCGCGCCTTCGCCCTTCTCGCCATACTTCATGACGGCGGTGGGGCTCGCGTGGATACCGAGCTTGTGTTCGAGGCTCGCGGCGACGAGGTCATTGCGCGCACCGAGCGAGCCGTCGGCGTTTACGAGGAACTTCGGCACGAGGAACAGCGAGATGCCACGCGTACCGGGCGGGGCATCGGGGAGCCGCGCGAGCACCATGTGGATGATGTTCTCGGTCAGCTCGTGGTCGCCGTAGGTGATGAAGATCTTGGTGCCGAAAATGCGATAGGTACCGTCCGGCTGCTTGACGGCCTTGGTCGTCAGATGGCCAAGGTCCGTACCGACGTGCGGTTCCGTAAGGTTCATGGTGCCGGTCCATGCGCCGGACACCATCTTGGGCAGGTAGGTGTTCTTCAGCTCATCCGATCCGTGCAGTGAAAGGGCATCGATGGCGCCCTGCGTCAGCAGCGGACAGAGGCCGAACGAGAGGTTGGCCGAATTCCAGATCTCGCAGGCGGCCATGGAGATCATCTCGGGCAACCCCTGACCGCCGTACTCTGGCGGGCACGGCAGGGCGGACCAACCACCCTCTGAAAAGGCGGTGTAGGCTTCCTTCCAGCCCGGCGGCGTCTCGACCGTGCCATTGACCAGGCGCGAGCCGGTACGGTCACCCGGTACATTCAGCGGGTCGAGCACCTCGCTCGCAAAACGGCCGGCCTCCTCGATGACCGCCCGCACAGTGTCCTCGTCGACCTCGATCGTGCCATCGGCCACGAGCTCTGGAAGTCCGGCAGCGGTCTTGAGCGCGAAGACGATGTCGTCTACTGGAGCGCGGTAGGTCATGTCAGGCAGTCCTCAGTGTTGGGACAAAGCTCGCTGCCCGCACAATATGCACAAGTGCGGACGCCGAGAAGACCGCCTGGATCAAATCCGCCTCAATCCTCTCTGAAAGCTCCATGCCGATCCGCCCCGCCACAGCCCACGCGATCACTGACGCCGCCGCGGCGCTCAGGGAGGGCCGACTCGTGGCCTTTCCGACAGAGACCGTCTATGGGCTCGGCGCCGACGCGACCAATGCGCGGGCTGTCGCGGCAATATTCGAGGCGAAGGGCCGCCCGCGCTTCAATCCACTGATCAGTCACGTCGCCGATGCCGAGGATGCGGCACGTTTCGCCGTGCTCGGCACGGAGGCGCAGGCGCTCGCGGCAACCTTCTGGCCCGGCGCGCTCACGCTAGTGCTGAATAAGCGCGTCGATTGCCCGATCGCCGATCTCGTGACAGCGGGCCTCGAAACGGTTGCGCTACGCGTACCGTCGCATGCGGTCGCCCGTGCCGTGATCCGCGCTGCGGGCAGGCCCATCGCGGCGCCCTCGGCCAATCTGTCAGGTCATGTGAGTCCAACAACCGCCGCGCATGTCGATGCCGATCTCGGTGACAAAGTCGCCGTGATTCTCGACGACGGGCCCTGCGCGATCGGTCTCGAATCGACTGTCGTGGATGTCTCCGGCCACGAACCGACGCTTCTGCGGGCGGGCGGCCTCACGCGTGAGGCGATCGAGGCGGTTCTCGGCGTCCGCCTGGCGCTTCACACCAACACCGCAGATCGCCCGTCCTCTCCGGGTCAACTCGCGAGCCACTACGCCCCGCGCGCAGCCGTTCGCCTCAATGCGACGGAAGTCATACCCGGTGAAGCGCTGCTCGCTTTTGGGCCGACAGTGCCAGCCGACAACGGCCCGTCGATCAACTTGAGCCCGTCCGGTGATCTGGTCGAGGCGGCCACCAACTTGTTCGCGGCGTTGCGTCGGCTGGATGCGTCAGGTGCCCCCACGATCGCCGTCATGCCTATTTCTGAGACGGGACTAGGCGAGGCGATCAATGACCGGCTTCGCCGCGCGGCGGTCCGCTGATCGATGAGCACCTTCCCGCACGCCGCCATACTCTTCGCGCTTGCGTCCGCGTTCCTATTCGCACTGACCAACCATTTCCAGAGCCTCGGCCTCGAAGGATCGGACGCCCGCACGGGCTCGCTGATCAACATCGCGACGGGCGCGGCATTCTATTGGCTGCTGGCACCGTTCTTCCTGGAGAGCTGGTACTGGTTCACGTGGGGCATGGTGC
>JAGTAM010000230.1 GCA_023422485.1 Pseudomonadota bacterium
GAACAGGTACAGTCGTCCCGACCGGACCGCGAAGATCTCCGGATCCGCCTCCACCAGCCTGCCCTCCGCGGCCGCGCCCGCATCGTGGCCGCCGATCCGCGGCGCGAACGCGTCCGGCGCGCGCAGAAAGGCGGCGCGGTTCGCCGCGCTGGCGCAGCGCCAGCCTGCGCCCTCCCACAGGGTCTCGTGCTCCGGACGGCCGGCCCGGGCGATCCCGTCCATCTGGTAGCTGACGGGATCGCGCCCGCCGAGCGCGAGCCCGGATCTCGCATCCGTCGCATGGAGCTGCGTCACCCCGATCGCGCCGGGAAGAAGCCCGGCATCGCCCGGCATCGCCTGCGCGGCGGCTGACAGGAGCCCGGCGATCACCAGGAGGGCCGCCGGCGGGATGGGAACAGATTTCATTAAGGTTGATGGAATAGCTTCGCCGGCGCCTGACCCAAGCTCCCCTTACCGGAGCCCCATTCAAGGACTCGTAAAGGCGGCCCGCTCGACCGAACGGTCGCCGCCGAGGAGAGAAGACATGCGGCGCAGCCTTATCCCCGGATTGATCCTGGCACTCTGCCTGATGGTCCTGGCCGATCCTGCCCTCGCGCGCGGCCCCCGTTCGGAACGCCCGGACACCTTCTCGACGAACGAACTGCTCGATTCAGGGCACAATTTCTTCGGCAACGTCTCGCGCGGGCTCGCGCTCACCATCCGGGAGGCGGTCCGCCGCTGGGGCGAGCCGGACGGCTACATCCTCGGCCAGGAAGGCTCCGGCGCCTTCTTCGGCGGCCTGCGCTACGGCGAAGGGCGGCTCTACCGGCGCCGCGGCCCGGGCGAGCGCATCTTCTGGCAGGGCCCGACGCTCGGCTTCGACGTCGGCGGGGAAGGCGCCCGCACGATGATGCTGGTCTACAACCTCGACAGCGTGCCGGATCTCTACAAGCGCTTCGCCGAGATCGACGGCTCGGCCTATCTGGTGGCGGGCGTCGGCCTCACGGCAGCCCGGGCGGATAACACGGTCGTCGTGCCCATCCGGACCGGCGTCGGGCTGCGGCTCGGCGTGAATGTCGGCTACCTGAAATTTACCGACAGCCCGACCTGGAACCCGTTCTGAGCGAGCGGGCTGGCACCTGCCGGCCGCGGATGCCAGGATTGCCGCCGAAGTTCCGCGTCCGGTATCCCGCCCCGTGTTCGACCTCCTGCTGCTGACGGCCGGCCTCCTGGCCGGTGTCCTCGCAACCCTCGCCTTCCTGCTTCCGAAGCTCCGGAAGGCCCGCGCGACCCTCCAGGTCATCGAGGCGGAACTGGCCGCCGCGCGCAGCGAGAGGAATGGGCTGACGGCCGAGCTCGAGACCGCCAGACGGGCCGTGGAGGAGCAGGACGCGGCCATCGCGGCCGAGAACGCCGAGCTCCGCCGGCGCATGGACGAACTCGCCGACCAGATCCTGGCGCGCGAGATGCCGCCGCCTCAGGCCGGCCCGGCGCCCGATCCCTCCTGACCTGCAACCTCCGCGCATGACCTCGCCGCCTGAGCGGTTCCCACTTCGGCAGAGGATGCGCTAAGCGGGCTGGTCAAATCGGAGGAAGCGATGGATCTGGGTCTGAAGGGCAAGCGTGCGCTCGTGCTGTCGTCGAGCCGGGGGCTCGGACGGGGCATTGCGGAGGCGATCGCCGCCGAGGGCGCGAATGTGTTCCTCACGGCGCGCAGCGAGGACAAGCTGAAGGCCGCCGCCGAGGCGATCAATGCGCGCGGGGCCGGACGCGCTGCCTATCTGGCGGCCGACCTCAAGACGGACCTCGAGACCATCCACGCGAAGGCCGTGGAGGCGCTCGGCGGCCCCATCGACATCCTCGTCGCCAATACCGGCGGCCCCCCGGCCGGGACCGCCCTCGGGGTAGCGGCGGATCAGTGGACGGCGCAGTTCGAGGCGATGATCCTTCCGGTCATCAAGCTCTCCGGCCTCGTGATCGAGGGAATGCGCGAGCGGAAGTTCGGCCGCATCCTGATCGTCGCCTCGTCGGGCGTGATCCAGCCGATCCCGAACCTCGTGATGTCGAACACGCTGCGCTCATCCCTGGTGGGCTGGGCGAAGACGATGTCGAACGAGGTCGCGGCGGACGGCGTGACCGTGAACATGATCCTGCCGGGCCGGATCGAGACCGACCGCACGGCCGAGCTCGACGCCGCGAATGCCAAGAAGCAGTCGAAGACCGTCGAGGAGATCGCCGCGAACGCGCGCGCCACGATCCCGGCAGGCCGCTACGGCCGCGTCGAGGAATTCGGCGACGTCGCCTGCTTCCTCGTGTCCGAGCGCGCGAGCTACGTCACCGGCAGCCTGGTGCGCGTGGACGGCGGCGCCATCAAGTCGGTCTGACGCCGCCGGACATCCTCGCCCCGCTGCTGTCCCGCCGCTATTTGGGGTCGAGGCGGGGATTCCCGCCCGGGCTCCCGGGCGGCGGGATGACGGGCGTCGTCCCGGGATTCGGGACCGGGGGCGTGACGGTCATCCCGGTGCCGACATCCGGCGGCTTGATCACGCCGTCGGTACGGTCGAGCTTCTCGCTCAGGTTGTTGGTCGAGCCCGTGGAATCGAGCTTCTCCGGCACGGTGTTGTGCGGCGCCGGCATGTTCGGATCGCGCGGCTGCTGCTGCACCGGGTTCGTCGGTGCGGTGGTCTGGGCTGCGGCTGCATTCGCCAATCCGGCGGCGAATGCCGCCGCCAGGCCGATGCTGATGATGGCTCGTGCGGTCATGTGATCCACCTCGCCAGGGCGCACCGGCAGGTCCGGTAGCGCACCGATTGCGTCGGTGGGTCAACCGGCCGCGAGGCGGCCGGGTTCCGGGCAGAGAAGGATCGTCTACGCCGCGGCGGCCGGAAGTTCGGCCAGCTCGAAATAGAGGGCGCGCAGCCGCAGCGCGAGCGGCCCCGGCCTCCCCGACCCGAGCGGCTTGCCGTCGATCTGCACGACCGGCATCACGATCGACGAGGCGCTGGTGATGAAGGCCTCGGCGGCCGCATGCGCCTCCTCGATGGTGAAGAGACGCTCCTCGACCGTGAGCCCGGCCTCCCGGGCGAGCTTCATGACGGCGACCCGGGTGATGCCGGGCAGGATCGAGTTGGAGAGCGGGCGGGTGACGATGCGCTTGTCGGCCGTGATGATGAAGGCCGTCGAGGACGAGCCCTCGGTCACGTAGCCGTCCTCGATCATCCAGGCGTCACCGGCGCCCGCCTCGATGGCGGCCTGCTTGGCCAGGACCTGCCCGAGAAGCCCGACGGACTTGATGTCGCGGCGTTTCCAGCGGAGGTCCGGCACCGTGACCACCGCGATGCCGATCTCCGCCTGGGGCGCATGCCGGATAGTCTTGGCCTGCGTGAACATCACCACGGTCGGCCGGGTGCCCGATTTCGGAAAGCCGAAGTCGCGCTCCGCCACGCCACGGGTGACC
>JAGTAM010000325.1 GCA_023422485.1 Pseudomonadota bacterium
CGACGGTGGCGGCGCCGACGAGGATCTCGGCCTCGCCGCCCTCCGCCGGTTCGCGCACGACCGCGACGAGGAGGGTCATGCTGGGCGAGCGGATAGCGTGGCGGATCGCCCGCCGCTCGGCCCGATCCGTGGTGAAGGCGGCGTGTTCGAGCGCGACCAGCGCGTCGAGGTCGGCGAGGCGAGCAGGCCGGATCTCCACGGGAAGCCGCGCGGCGCTGCGCTCGCGGCAGGTGCTCACGCGGCACTCCAGGGAAAGGACCACGTCTCGGTCAGCGCCTGATCGCCTTTCCTCAAGTAAGCCCGCAATTCGGCGGTACCGGGCCCGTCGAGCCGCACGTCGAGGGCGACGCGATAGCCGCCGATATGGGGATTGGGCACGATCGAGGTCGCGGTGATGCGGCCCTGACTCGCGCTGGCGACGATCTCGGGCGGCGATGTATCATCCAGGCTCTTGCCCAAATCCCCGCCGCCGAAATCGATCAGGAAGCGCCGGCTGCGCAGGGTGGCGGAATCCCCGGCCTTGCGCGCGGCGCCGCTCGCGGCCGGCTCGGCGATGAAGGTATTCACCACCTTGCCGTTCGGGTGGAGATCCTCGCCCGTATGCGCACGGATCGTGTAGGCGAGCCGCACCGGCCGGCCGGCGGGATAGGGCTGCTTCGGGCGCCAGTAGGCGACGATGTTGTCGGCGGTCTCGTTGTCGGTCGGCAGTTCCATCAGCACGACGCTGCCCTCACCCCAGGCGCTTTCCGGCTCGACGAAGTAGCCGGGCCGGCGCTCGTAGCCGGCCTCCAGATCCTGGTAGCTGGCAAAATGCCGGTCGCGCTGCATCAGCCCGAACCCCTTCGGGTCGCGATCGAAGAAGGTCGAGATCCGCCGATTCTGCGGATTGTCGAGCGGCCGCCACAGCCACTCGCCGGAGCCGGTGGCGATCTGGAGCCCGTCGGAATCGTGCAGTTCCGGGCGGTAATCGTCGCTGTGGCCGCGATCGGTCTCGCCGATGAAGTACATCGAGGTCAGCGGCCCGAGACCGACCGATCCCAGATCCTGCCGCGGGTAGAGCACGGCGCTCACCCGCGTGGTCGTGTTCCGGTCCGGCTCGACCGTGAAGCGGTAGGCGCCGGCGACCGAGGGACTGTCGAGCAGGGCGTGGATCGTCAGCGCCCGGGCGCCCGCAGGCGGCACCTCGATGAAGAAGGCGCGGAAGAACGGAAACTCCTCCTTGTCGCCGTCCGTGCCGATCGCCAGACCGCGGGCGGAGAGGCCGTAGAGCTGGTCCTGACCGAGGAAACGGAAATAGCTGGCGCCGACGAAGACGATGAGTTCGTCGAGACGATCGGGCCGGTTGAGCGGCGCGTGGATGCGGATACCGGCGAAGTCCAGATCATTCGGCAGCACCCCCTCGATCCGTGTGCGGCCGAAATCGAACAGGGCCGAATCGTAGGCGATCGGCGTACTGATCCCGTCGCGCACGAGACTCACCGCGACGGGCCGGGGATACAGGAAGCCGCGGTGAAAGAGCTGGAGCCGGAACGGGCCGCCGGCCTCGCCGAGAAAGGCACGCTCCTTCCGGAAGCGGATGTCGCGATAGGCATCGTAGTCGAGGTTCGCCAGCGGCGCCGGAAGCGGCGGGAAGCTCCCATCGAAGGGCTGTGCGGCGAGCGCCTGTGCCCAACGCTCGACCACGCCGGGCTCGAAGGGAAGGCTCCTGCCTCCGTCTTGCGCGAGAGCGGCGGCCGGCAGGGAAGCCGCGAGACCGAGGGCCGCCAGCCCCGACATCACGAGCCGGCGGGACGGTGCGTCCATCGGTGTCGTCCCGTCGGCATGGCCTATGGCGAAGCGATGGCCTCTGGCGAAGCGATGGCCTTTGGCGAAGCGGGTGCCTTTGGCGCAGATCATGACCCCATCCCGAAATGCCACGGTTCAATGGCTGCTTCGGTCGGGCTTGGAAAGGGGTCGTCCGAACCGGCGCCACGGGTCGGTGCGGCTTCCGCGCCACAATCCTCCACTTCGCCCGCCCGCCCCCGAAATCCAGAGTGAAGATCGCCCTTTTTCCCTTGTGATCGGGGGCGCTCGGCCGTATATCGCCCCTGCCCAATTTCGCACGTGCCTGTGGCCGCGTGCCGGTTGGTGGGCATCCGGTCAACTGCCGGACAGCCGCCAGGGGTCTTAAAGGATCGATGGTCGTAAAGGGTGGATCCCTACGGCCGGCATCCGGGTGGCGACACCAGACCCTAACAACAACCGGCAGCCGGAGGCGAAACCGGCGAACCCCGCTCTCCACGGGGGACGCAGCTTAAAGCAACGACGAACGGGCTTTTTTGGTCTCGCCGGCTCCTCCAAAGGCCGGCACCGAAGAGGCTTGTTTATCCTTGCCCGGCGTGCGGTTGGGGTTCCCCCATCCAATCCACGGCAGCTTCCGGGGTGCTCTCGCGCCCGCTGACCGGTTCGCGTCTCCACAGCGCGAAGCGGAAGCGACGCATCGCCCCTGACGCCGACGGCTCGTTTTCGGGCCGTCTCGATTCGATCTCGCGCCCGAGCGATGGCGCCTCGAACCTGTGGTGGGGACGACCAATGACCGATCGCATCCGCGATTACCTGCGCGCGCGCCGTGACCTCGGCCGGGACGAGGGTCCGGTGATGGTGCTCGACCTCGATGTCGTGCGCGAGAACTACACCGCCTTCGCCCGCTCGCTTCCCGACACCCGCGTGTTCTACGCCGTGAAGGCGAACCCGGCTCCGGAAGTCCTGCGCCTGCTCGCCGAGATGGGCTCCTGCTTCGATACGGCCTCCGTCGCCGAAATCGAGATGGCGCTTTCCGCCGGCGCGACGCCTGACCGCGTCTCCTTCGGCAACACCATCAAGAAGGAGCGCGACGTGGTGCGCGCGCTCAAGCTCGGCATCCGCCTCTTCGCCGTCGATTGCCAGGCCGAAGTCGAGAAGATTCTTTCCGCGACGACCCAGACCGAAGTAGCGGCGGCCGACGTGCAGGTGTTCTGCCGCATCCTGTGCGACGGCGCGGGCGCGGATTGGCCGTTGTCGCGCAAGTTCGGCTGCGAGCCGGAAATGGCGGTGAACGTGCTGGAGCACGCCCACCGGCACGGCCTGCACGCCTACGGCGTCTCCTTCCATGTCGGCTCGCAACAGGCCAACACCGAGGCTTGGGACGGGGCGCTCGCCTCGGCCTCCGAGATCTTCCGCGAATGCGCTCTGCGCGGCATCGGCCTGTCGATGGTCAATCTCGGCGGCGGCTTCCCGACCAAGTACCTCAAGCAGGTACCGGGCGTGGAGACTTACGGCGACGCGATCTTCCGCGCGCTCACCAAGCATTTCGGTAACCGCATTCCGGAGACGATCATCGAGCCGGGCCGGGGCATGGTCGGCAATGCCGGCATGATCGAGGCCGAGGTCGTGCTCGTCTCCAAGAAGTCGGAGGCCGAGGACGAGGTGCGCTGGGTCTACCTCGACATCGGAAAGTTCGGCGGTCTCGCCGAGACCATGGACGAGTCGATCCGCTACGCGATCAAGACCGACCACGACGAGGACCGCATGGCTCCCTGCGTCGTCGCCGGCCCGACCTGCGACTCGGTCGACGTACTCTACGAGAAGAACCACTACCCGCTGCCGGTCTCCCTCTCGATCGGCGACAAGGTGTGGATCGAGGGCGCGGGTGCCTACACAACGACCTACGCCGCGGTCGCCTTCAAC
>JAGTAM010000572.1 GCA_023422485.1 Pseudomonadota bacterium
TGGCCGTGGTGACGTCGTTCGTCGACATGCCGAAGCCGTCGATATGCGTGGCACTGACCGTGCCGGAGACGCCCGCCGTGGTGGAGTCGTTGTAGAGCGTCACCTTGTCGAAGTCGGGCAGCCCGTCGTCGACGATCGTGCGTCCGACGACGGGGTTGTTCTCGCCCGGCAGGACGATGGCCGGGGTCAGCGAACGGCTCTCGGGGCCGACACCGCCCTCCAGAACCAGCGGTCCCTCGATGCCGCTGAGCTCGTGCGGCTGGCGTGAGAAGGTCTTGAGATCCGAGGTCGTCCGCGCGCCGTTGGGATCGCGCGCCACGATGACCCGAACGGCCTGGTCCCAATCCGCCGCGGTGAAGGTGATGGTGGCCGGGTTGGTGCCGTCGGCCGCCTTGAACCGGCTGTCCGCGCTCGACGTGATCGTCTGGCCGTCACCGGCCAGCGTGATCGTCACCGGCGCCTTCGGCGGCATGGTCAGGACGACGTCGTAATAGGAGGTCTGGCTCGGCGTCACCACGACGCCGCCTTCCTTGGGCGTCACCACCACGCCGGCGGTGTTGCCGTCGGTCACCTGCACCCGCACGACGGGCTGGCCGACGAGCGCCGCCTTGAAGAAGCCCTCCGTCGCGGTGCCGTTCAGGGTGCTGGTGACGGTGTGGGTGATCTCTGCGACGAAGCGGTTCTCGGGCTTCAGATCCGCCGGGGAGGAGACCAGCACCGTCTGCGGCTGGTCCCAGTTGGCGAGCGTGAATTCAAGATAGGCCCGGCCGCTGCCGTCCCGCGGCAGCGGCGTGCCGTTGCCGTTGGTGAAGGCGACCTCCGTGCTCGACACGCCGAGCGTGACGCGCACGACTTCGCCGGTCAGCGGGGCGTTGTTGAGGACGACGGTGTAGCTGTCCTGGTTCTGGGGCTTGTTGCCATTGCCCTCGATGACCGACGTCGCGCCGCCGCTCTCGGTGATGATCAGCCCCGGCTTGTCGTTGTCGATGACCTTGACCAGCGTGTTGCGGACGAAGGTGCCGCTGACATCCGCGTTGGAGCTGATCACCGAGTGGCCGATCGCCACGTTCTGATCACCCTCCAGCGCCGTATCCGACTTGGCACGAACGAACACCGTCCGGTCGGCTGTCCAGACGTAGGTGTTGGTGGCGTTGTCGAAGACGGTGGTGAAGCGCAGCGTCAGGGCGTCAGCCCAGATGACGCCGTCCGTCGAGATCTGGACGGTGCCCGCATTGCCGGCCAGTGCGCGCATCTGCGCCGAGGATTGTGCCGCCGAGACCGTGATCACGGCCCAATCGGTGCTGGTCAGGGCAGTCGTCTTCGGCGCGGGCGGTGCGATCTTATAGGTGCCGACACTGCTGCCGGCGGCATCCGGCGTCGTGACGCTGGAATCTTCGCGCAGGGTCAGCCCCCCGCCGTCGCTGACGGCGCCCGCATCGGCCGCCGAGACCGACGCGTTGATGCCCGGCACGAACAGGCCGTTGAAGGCCGGATCGGTGCTGCTGATCGTGTGATTGATGACCGCCGCGTTGCCCTTGGCGTCGCGGGCGACGACCTCGCCGCTGACGTCGCCGGCCACGTGGAAGGTGTCGCTGCCCAGGCCGCCGATCAGCGTGGTGACGACGCCCGCCGGGGTGGAGAGCACGTAGAAGGTATCGTCGCCCTCCAGGCCGTCGACCTCGACCGCCTGGATGTTGGTGAAGCGGATCGACAGGCCGGCACCGAAGATGCCGTCGCGCGTCACCACGAAGGTGTCGGCGAACTCGGTTCCGAGGGCGACGATCTTATTGAAGCCGGAGCCGCCATCGATGTCGAGCGGCGCGTTGATGTTGTACTCGATCCGGTCGTTGCCGGCGCCGGCATTGAGCTTGATCTTGTTCTCGGACGCGGTGGCGAAGGCGCGCACGATGAAGACGTCGTCGCCGTCCTCGCCCTCGAGACGCAGATCGGCCTTGTTCGAGTAGATCTGGAACGTGTCGTCGCCGGTACCGCCGTAGATGACGGCCGGGATCGAGATGCCGCGGGACAGGTAGCCACCGAAGGACAGCTTCGTCGTCTCGAAGGCGTCCTCCACGAGCAATCCGTTGGGAACGTCGCGCGGCGTCGCGAAGACCTGGCCGACCTGGAAGAAGTCGTTGCCCTCGCCGCCGTCGATGGTCATCAGCGCTGCGTTGTCGTCCATCGCGAAGCGGTCGTCACCCTTGCCGCCCTCGACGATGACGCGCCCGTTGACGCTCATGTCGTAGTTGATCCGCTCGACGACGGCGTTCGCCGGGTAGGTGCCGTCGGCATTCGGATGGACGAGCGCGACGAAGTTCCGGCGCATCAGGAACTGGTCGGCGGCATCGGTGCCGAGGATCGTCAGGGTGTCGACGCCACGGTCGGGATCACCCGAATCCGTCACGTTGATGCGGTAGGACGAGGCGCCGGCGAGCTGGATGCGGATCGTGTCCGTGTCCTGGCCGCCGTCGATGTCGAGCGTATCGGTGACGCTGCCGGTCTTGCTGGTGAGCGAGGGCAGACGATCGACGTTGATCGTGTCCGCCCCGTCCTCTCCGAAGACCTTCGTGTGGCCGGCGATCTCGCTGACGGCGAGGTCGAGCCTGTCGTCGCCCGCACCGAGCCGGATGGCCGTGGCCGCGGCGCGGACCCGGCCACGCAGGGCGAACTTGTCGCTGCCGCCGAGGCTGGTCAGCGCCAGGGTCGAGGTGGCGATGGTGGTGCCAAGCAGCGTCAGGGCGTTGTCGCCCGCGCCGAGATTCACGTCGATGGTCTTGCCCGTGATCGTCGCGCTCTTGAGCAGCGTCGTGCCGTCGAGCGCTGCATCGATCACCGTGTCGTTGCCCGAGCCGGAAACCAGGATGAAGCTGTCCGCGGCGGCGAGCGTGCCGGCGAGCGCGACTTCGTTGGCACCGTCGCCGAGCGCGATCGTGATGGTGCCGGCCGTCAGGTCGAGGGCATCCGTGACCGTCTGACCGGCCTTGCGGTGATCGCTGACGATGTCGAGGCCCGAACCGGTGGTGAGACGGAAGGCGGCGTCGATGCGGTAGATGGCGGCGAGGGTCACCGTATTGGCCCCGTCGCCGAGGTCGATCGCGAGCGACTTCGCCTCGACGCTGGCCTTCTCCACCGCGCCATTCGCGACCCGCAGGTCGGTCAGCGTATCGGTGCCACCCGTGGCGGTGATCGTGAAGGCGTCGTCGATCTTGTAGCTGCCGGTCAACGTCAGCGCGTTGTCGCCCGTGCCCGCATCCACGGACATCGAGCCGGCCGTGTAGCTGCCCTTCAAGTCGATGATGTCGTTGCCCGCACCGGTCCTGATCGTGAGCGCGTTCGTGACCGTGTAGGTGCCGGCCAGGGTGATCTTGTTGTTCCCGCCGCCTGCATCGAGGGTGTAGCTGGCGGCCTTGATCCCGCCGTTCAGGGTGATGACGTCGTCGGCGCTGCCGGTGATGAACGCCATCGCCCCCGCGATGTCGTAGCCGCCGACGAGATCGGCCGTGTTGACGCCGTCGCCGAGGTTGATCGACAGCGAGCCGGCCGTGATGTCGGTCGTGGCGGAGTCGGACAGCGTGTCGATGCCCGACCCGCCCACGATCGTGAGGGCGCCAGCGATCCGATAGGCGCCATTCAGCGTCAGGTCGTTCCGGCCGGCCCCGGTCCCGGCGGAGATCTCCATCGAGCCGGCCGTGTAGCTGCCCTGGAGGTCGATCCGGTCGTTGCCCGCGCCGGTGCGGATCGCGAGGGCGTTCCGTGCCTTGTAGGCGCCAGCGAGGGTGAGGCGGTTGTCCCCTTCGCCCGCGTCGAGGGTGATGCTGCCGGCATCGATGTTGCCCGTCAGGCCGATGATGTCGGCGCCGCCCAGCGTCGTGAGCTGCACGGCATTGGTCACGACGTAGGTGCCGCCGAGCCCGACCGTGTTCGTGCCGGCCCCGAGAGCGATCGTCACCGAATCCGCGCCGACCTCGGCCTTGCGCGTGACGCCGCCGGTCACCTGCGTGTCGGCGAGCGTGTCGCTGCCCGAACCCGCGCCGATGATCAGCGCGCCGGTGGAGTAGGCGCCCACCATCGTGATCGTGTTGTCACCCTCGCCGGCGCGCAGCTCGATGGAACCGTCGCGCGTGATCGCGCCTTCCGTGACCGTCGCGGCCGTTGCTCCGCCGCCGATCGTGCGCTGACCCGTCGTGAAGGTGCCGTCCAGGACGATCGTGTCGCCGTTCCCCCCGGACTCGATCAGGATCGAGGAACCGACGAAGGTACCGGACAGCGTGATCGTGGAGGCCGTGTTGTCGGGCGTTCCGCTCGCGCTGTAGTCCGAGCGCAGGGTGATGGTACCCTTCGCCTTCACGACCGCCCCCGCCTCGACGAGCAGGTTGTCGCCGGCGTTCAACGTCACCGAGCCGCCGGTCGAGAAGATCGTGACGCCGGCCTTGACGGTCAGGTCGTCGCCCGAGGAGCCCGTTTCGCCGGCCTGCTCGATGATGTCGCCGGACGAGATGATGTCCTTGTCGATCGTCAGCGGGCTCGACGTGCGGATGCCGATCCGGCCCCGCGCCGCCTGCAGACCCGTGGTGTCGCTGGTGACGCCGCCGACGCGCAGGCCGCCGATGTTCCACAGCCAGATGTCGCCGTTGATCGAGCGGGCTTCGAGACCACCATACTGGTCGCCATCGAGGCTGCGCATGTTGGCGACGATGCGCTTGGTCTCCGAGCCGATGCTGCCGGAGGCGACGAGATAGGCCTTGCCGGAACGGAGGTTGGAGCTGCCGCCGGTGGTCTCGTTGTAGTTGGTCGATCCGTTGAGGATGCTGCCGGCCACCGCCGTGACGAAGGCCGTGCGCTGCGCGTCGGTGCCGACGCTGGCGAGGTAGAGATCGCCGGCGGACTCCACCACGTAGAGGTTGCTCAGGCCGCTCTGGAGCGTGACGACACCGTCCGTCGTGCCATCGACGTTGCTGTCGATCTCGAACTCGTCGCCGGCGACGCCGATGCCGTCGAGGGCGATGAGCGTGATCGAGTGGCCGCTCACGTTGGCACGGCCCGAACTGGCCACCGGCGCGGAATCGATGTCGCGCGGGTTGGAGAGGTCGCCCGCGTCGAGGATCGAGGCCTTGGCCTCCAGAACCACGTCACCCTTGGTGGTGACGGCCAGCACCTTCATGCTGGTTTCCGTCTCGGTCAGGACGATGTCGCCTGTGGCGCCGGCCCGGACGGTGCCGGTCAGCTTCATCTCGATGGCGTCGCCCTTGGCGCCGATCGAGCCGGCGGCCTTCAGGTAGACGTTGGCCGCGACGATCTTGTTGGTGTCCGTGTGGACACCGTCGAGGATGCTGCCCCTGTCCGAGACGAAGGTGACGTTGCCGCCCTGCGAGAAGGCGGATTCCAGGTTCAGATCACCGTTGCGGGCCGTGACGAAGATGTCGCCCGCCGCACGGACCGCCAGGGTCGAGCCCGTCGTCAGATCGATGCCGATCACCCGCGTCGCGGTGCCGACGCTGCCGTCCCCGCCTTCGAGGACGGTGTCGCCGCCCTTGATGTTCACCGCATCCGCCGCGCCGCCGTTGAGGAGGCCCGTGGAGGATTTCAGGCGGATCTCCTTGCCGGAGACCGATTCCACGCGGCCCACGGTCAGCAGGGCGGCGGTGTTGATGAAGATCTGGGTGTTTGCCGTCACATCGAGGGAGCCGGTGCCCTCGATGACGACCGCCTTGCGCTTCTGAATGAGCAGCTTGGTGATCTGATTGAACGGATTGCCGGCGTCCTTGGCCGACTGGAACAGCACGACGTTGCGGGCGCTCTCGGTCTTGAGCGTGCTTCCGCTCTCCAGGATGAGCGTCGAGGCGCTCGCCTGCTTGATGGTGAAACTCGTGTCCTTGGTGGTCGCGTTACCCGACGTCACGCCGAAGGTGCCGGCGACGCCGATCAGCATGCCGTCCTTGAAGCCGTCGCCGAGGAAGTTGCCCGACGCGCGGGTGATCACGGACACACCGGTGCCGTCGGTGGAACGCACGCCCACATTCACGGTGACGCCGGTCTCGGCCACGAAGAGCTGCGTCGCCTCGAGGCGGATCACGGCGCCGTTGACCGAAGCAATGCGGTAGACGCTCGTGGAGGCCGCGCTGGTGTTGGCGGTGCCGCCCGCGATGTAGAGCGTGCTGCCGACCGTGTAGGTGCTGTCCCACGCCGTGCCGTCGGTGCGGGTCAGAACACCCTGGTTGGTCGCCGTATCGTTGCTGAAGTTGACGGTCAGGGTGGTCGGGGCCGCCTTGAGCAGGTCGAAGGCGACTTCGGCGGTCACGCGCGGCGCCTCGCCGGTGACGGCGATGCTGACACCGATATCGATGTTGCGGGCGACGCCCTGGCTGCCGAAGACCTTGTCGACGGTGATGACGTTCCCGACGACGCTGATGATCTTATAGCTCACCGAGGTCTCGGCCGAAGCATTCGGCGTCACGCCCCCAATGTAGAGCGTCCCGTTATAGAGCACATTGTTCTTGTCGAAGAAGACGCTCGTATCCCAATCCAAGCCGTCCTGGCGGGTCACGGTGCCGTGGCTGCCGAACTGGCCGAAGATGACGTTGGCGGTGATCGGAGCCTTCGTGAGGAAGACGAGGTCGCTCCGCTCGGCGGCGCCGAGGTCGATCTGTTGATCCGTGGTGAGCGGCGCGGCACCGGGGCCGATATCGATCAGGCTGGTTCCGCTCACGGAACCAACATTGCCCGACGTCACGATCTTGATGTTGGCGCCCTTGATGATCGGGTCCTGCTTGTCGACGATCGTGCTGGTCGTCTCCTTGAGCAGGCCCTGGCCGACGGCGCTCAGCAGCTCTTCCTGCGTCCAGCGCTTGATGCCGGCGTCGATGGCATCGGCCGTCGCCTTGTCGATGAAGAAGGCGGGCGCCGCCTTGCGGCTGGCCGTCAGGGCGTTCGTGTTGGGCGTGTCGGCTGTGTTGTAGGAGCCCGGCAGGCTGTTGAAGAAGGCGTGCAGCGAGCGGTACTGCGCCGTCAGCGCTGCCGACCGCAGATTCTGCGCCGCGGTGCGGGCCGCGTCGATGGCGGCTGAACTCAGGTTCTCCGTCTCCGCCGCGGTGCGGGCCGCGGCCACGGCGTCGATGAGCGCCTGACCGGCGAGGCGGGGCGCGAAGGCGGCGTTGTAGACGCTCGGATCGACCTGCTGGTTGCGGTAGCTCCAGTAGACCTCGTAGTCGGCCTGCACGGCCGTCGTCTCGGCCGCGACCTTCGACGCATCGTAGCTGTTGCCCAGCCCGCCGAAGCGGAGATGGAGCGCCGCGTAGGCCGCCTTGAGCGCGGATTCCGCCGCCGCCACCTTGTCGGAAGTGGCCAGACGCAGGGCCGCCTCGCCGAGGGTCTGCGAACCGGCGTCCGCCGTGAATTGCGCGGTGAACGCCGCCAGCTCGGCGCCGCTGATCCGGGTCGAACCATTGGCGAGATAGGTGCTGTAGAGGTCGTAGGCGGCGCCCAGCTTCACCACGTAGTGATTGCCGAAGCCCGAGAAGAGGGCATCGAGATCCTGGTAGGCCTGCGATTGCAGCGTCGCCGCGTCACCCGCCTCGCGCATCTGCCAATACTGGTCGTACTGGGCGCTGAAATTCGTGACATTCGTGGCGTCGAAGCCGTCGAAGACCAGCTTCAGGTTGTTGAAGTCGATCGTCCGCGAGTCGGCGATCTGCTTGATCTGCGCGGCGACGTAGTCTGTCAGCACGGTCCCCGAAAGCTTGATTCCGCGCGCCTCGGCCTCGATGGCCGTGGTGTAGAGCTGCGCGATCTGGGCCTCCGTCAGGCGGGTGCCCTGATCGGCCTCGAGCTGCGCGATTTGCGCCGTGACGCGCGCGATCAGCGCATCGCCGGAAATCGGCGCGGCATGCGTCGCCGCCTGCATCTTGGCGAGCGCCGCAGCATTCCCCTGGACCGTGTAGGCTGAATCAAAGCTGCCGCTGTTCGGCTGCGTGCCGCGGATCGCCCAGTAGGTCGCGTAATCACCCGAGAGGTCGGCGTGATAGACATCGCCGTAGCGGCCGTACTGCTCGTGCAGCACCCGGTACTGCAGCGTCCGGTTGGTTTCGAGCGCCTTGATCGCGTTGTCGACGTAGGTCTTCACCGCGCCGGCTTCGGTGAGGCCTGCCTCATTCGCCTGGCTCGTGAACAGGGCGGTATAGTAGGCGCGTTCGCCGGTCTTCTCGCTGAGGGTGACCTCGAAGCCACTGTTGTAGCGGGACGGATCGGGCTGCTGGTTCCGATAGGCCCAGTAGGCGTTGTAGTCGCGCTCGCGGGTGCTCTCGTAGGCGCTGAGCGTGCGCTCGAACTTCAGGTTCGCGTCCGCGGTGGTGAGGGCGAGATCCTTCCACACGCCGTTGATGAGCTGGGACGCCACGCGGTCATCGCGCACGACGACGTTGTTGACGTTGAGCAGACTCCCGGCGTCGACCTTGATGTAGACGTCGCCGTTGGCCGTCAGGCTGTTCAGGCGCAGGTCGCCCGAAAGCTCACGGATGCCGACCGTACCGGCCGCCGTGATGTCGGTCCTGTCGCGGGCGGTGGTGCCGCCGTCGAGCTTGATCGGCGCCGCCTCGGAGCCGAAGCGCCCGCCCGCGACCACGTTGATCGAGCCGCCGGACACCACGCCTTCGCCGGCCACGGTGACGCCGCCCGTCGCGACGAGCTTCACGTCGTAGCCGCCCCCCGCCGAGATCCGGTCGATCCCGAGTTCGTTGTCGATGGTGCGGACGTTGAGGTTGATGTTGCCCGCGGTCGTCGTGGCCTTGAGCGTGTTGCCGGCCCCGACCGTCGTGACGTTGAGCGCCTGATCGGTGGCATTGTTGCCGTTGCCGACACCGATGCCGCGCGCGGCCTGCAGCGTGACGTGCGAGCCGGTGATGGCCGCCGTCGAGCTGAGGTGCTGGATCGTCCCGCCCGAGGTGATCGTCGTGGTGCCGTTGTCGTTCTTGATGCCGCCCGCGATCAGCACGCGGCCGGAGCCCTGCGAGGTGATGCTGACGGTGCCGGTGCGCTCACCGGTGAACTTGATCTTGATGCCGTAATCGGCCTCAAGGCTATGGGTCGCCTGGGTCTCCGTGTAATCGACCGTCTGGAACTTGGTGTAGTAAGTCTTCTTTCCGTACCACGTGCTCGTCGTCCAGCTCGCGACTTCCTTCGGCTTCTCGGCCGACCGGGTATACTCGGGCGCACCCAGGAAGGCGTAACCCGACTTGCTGGCGTCGATGTAGTAATAGGCCGATTCAGGCTGCAGAGCGGCCTTCTCGGTGATCTCCTTGTTGAACGCGCTGAGGGGAGGCGGATCCTTGGCGAGGAAGTCCAGGCCGGCCCAGGACGAGGTACCCGTCGTCAGAGAGTAGGTGTTCTTGGCGCCCTGGCCGATGGTGAAGGCGTAGCGGTATCCGGACCTCGGATCGTACTGCGTCGTGCTGCTGCCGTCGTACCTGGCGATCTCGACGCCGGTGCTGTTCAGATCGGCGCTGTAGCGCGTGACGACGCCGTCGGCGTCCTGCCGGATCAGGGTCTGGCGGAAGACGATGTCGTTGGCATCCGCGATGCCGTTGCCGTTCACGTCGGTCTTGTAGGCGAGATCCTTGATATCGATCGTGCCGATGCCGCGCCGCGACAGGTCGATGCGGTTGAGCACGACGTCGCGGTTGAGCTGATTGACGACCTCGACCTTGGCATAACCGCCCAGAGCCCGCAGCTCACCGACGCCCTCATTGGTGTTGAGCATGATGCCGGTGAGGTTGATCTGGCCACCGGTCGAGACGACCTCGTCGATCTCGATGGCACCGGTCTGCCGGTTGTAGCTGGCCGAGTAGCCGTCGCGGGTCAGCGTGCTCAGATTCGCGGTGCGATAGGGGTTCCGGAGGATCTCCTGGATCTCGTTCTCGACCGACTGATCGATGACGATCCGGTAGAGGTCGCGCCCGCTCTGCACGAGGCCGTTGAGGTTCAGGTACTGCGCCTTGATGGTCACCGCACCGCTGGCAATGACGCTTGACTGCGAGCCCTCCAGCGCCCGAGCGATGTCGTTGGGCGACTTGCCGGTCATCGGCCCGGAGCCCGCTTCGAGCACTCCCTTGATCTGCCCGTAGGGATCGCCGCCGACGGAGTAGGTGCGCAGATCTTCCGTCAGACCGATGGCGACGGCGCCGCCGACATCGGTCTTCAGCTCCTTGATGGTGGTCTTGGCCGTGATGGTGAGATCACCGCCCGCGGCCGTCGCCACGTTGAGGATCGCCGTCGGCGCGTAGATGTCGCCGACGATGAGAATCGACGGCGCAGAATTGCCGTTGCGGGCGCCGGAGGTGTTCCGGAGAGAGATGTCGCTCTTGCTGTCCTTCGTGACGACGCCACCGGCGGTCAGGACCTGGAAGCTGACGTCACGGCCACCGGCGATCGCCTTGGCGGCCGCGGCATCCGGGCTGGCGGCGTTCTTCGCGACGATCGCCTGGAGACGGGTGTTGAAGTCGCTGCTCGACGTCACCGGGATCTGTGCGTCGTTGAAGAAGGTGCCGCCATTCGATTCCGGCATCGTGATGCCGGCGATGACGAGGTTCGCCACCGAGTTGTTGGTGATCTCGACCTTCGTGTCGGACGCCGCATCGAGCTTGCCCGAACCGAGCAGGGCGTCGGCCCGCACGATGATACCGCCGGCACCTGCCGAGAACGGGCTCACCGTGATGGCCTGGACCTGCTTGTAGATCGGGATGAGGATCTGCCTGCCGTCGTAGGTCGTCTGGAACTCCGCGAGCCCCTCGGCCAGCAGCTCGGCTTTGATCCGGTTGACCTCGCCCTGGTAGTAGGACTGGAGCGTGGCGTTGTCCTTGTAGGTCGAGAGACCCTTCGTCGCTTCCTCGTAGGCCTTGATCAGGTTCGATTGGGCGTTGGCGAAGCCGAGGCTGACGGTAATCGGCAGCTTCGGCAGCGTCGCCGAGGCCGAGGTCGCCCCATCCGGCAGGGTGATCGTGAAGCTCTTGGTGTTGTCCGAATCCGCGATCGGGTTGCCGGCGGCATCGTACTTCTGGCCGTTGAGCTTGACGGTTCCCGTGATCAGGGTCGCGGCGCCGTTGCCCGGCGCGCGCGTCATGTCGTCGATGACGATGGAGATGTTGCGGGTGATGCCGGTGACGACGGTGCCGTCGACGATGACGGTGCCGATCGAGCCCGTCTGTGTGTCGCCGACCGGGGTGACGGCCGAGCCGCCGAGCAGGCTGTCGATGGCGCCGGCGACGGCGGTCGTCCAGTTCGTGCCCTTCATGCGGGCCACGGCGTTGGAATTGCCCTGGCGGTTCGTGAAGAGGTTGGCGTTGCCGGCGGTCTTGATCGTGGCGCCGCCATCGATCTTGATCGTGTTGATCTCCTCGACGCGGATCTTGGCCGCCAGCGAGGTGATCGGGATCGCGCTGCCCGCGAAGTTGTCGGTCGTCGCCGACGCATCGTAGGCGTCGTCGTAAGCCTTCTTGTTGGTGCCGACGAGGAGATCCGCATCACCATAGGCGGTGATGTCGGCGCCCGCACCGATGTTCACCGCGTTGTTCGGACGGATGATGACGGTGGTGCTGCCGGTGGCGACGGTCGCCGCCCCGTAGGTCTCGGAATTCGAGACGGAATAGGCGTTGCCGCCACCATTGGCCGAGAGGGTCAGGTTTCCGAGCGTGAACAGGGTCGCGTTGGCGCCGATGTTCACCTGCGCCACGAAGTTCCGGGTCTCGATGCTCGAGAAGGCACCGGCGCCCGACAGCGCGCCCCCGGTCGTCAGCGAGACCTTGTCGTAGGCGTTGATGATGTTGTTGGCCGCCAGACGGATTCCGCCTGCGGTCCCGGCACGGGCGACCGTGATGAGGTCGGCATTGCTGCCGACATCGACCCGCGTGGTGATGTCGAGAACCGTCGAACTGTGCGCCGCCGCGCCGCTGGCCAGACCGCCGGTCGAGCCGACGATGTTGGCCTGTCCGAGCTGCGGCTTGTTCACGGTGTTCGTCGCGGTCGCGAGGATGTCGCGGGCCGTGACGCGGGAATTGATCCCGAAAGCGGCGGTCACCGCATGCGTGATGGTGTTGTTCACGACGGCGCCGGCTCCGGCGAGGGCGCCGTAGCTGTCGGTGATGATCTGGCTGTTCATCGTGCCGACGTGATCGGCGGCGAGATAGAACAGACCTGTGCTGTCGCTGTTCTTCGTCAGGTCGATGGCGACGCCGGTGCCGAGTTCAGCCCGCGTGCTGCCGCCCATGCTGGTGCTGGCGCTGGCGGCGGTGCCCGAGACGAGGCCGCCGCTGCCGGAAATCCCCTTGGCGAAGTTGTCGTCGACGCCGGAGGCGGTGATGGTCATCGAGCCGGCATTGAGCGCGCCGAGGGACACGACGCGGGCGCTGGTCACGGTTGCCGAACTCGCCGACGCGACGGTCGCGCCGGCCGCAACGAGGCCGATGCTGGCGCTGCTGGCGGTCGAGGTCTGCCGCGTGTTGCTCGTCGCGCTGACGGCGACGGCGCCGCTGACGGCCAGCACCGTGCCGACATCGAGCAGGCCGCTGACCGTGCTGCTGTTCTCGGCCAGGGTCACGGTCGAGTTGATGCCGATCAGGCCGCCGACGGAGCCGGAGGCGGTCGCCGTCGCGGAGTCGCGGCCCGCCTGACGGGCGAGGTTGCCGAGCACCGACAGGCTTCCGGCCGTGATCGAGACGTTCTTGGTCGAGGCGCCGACCGTGGCGGCGACCTTGGCCTCGGCCACCGAGGCACCGATCGCGGCGGTGCCGGCATTGATGCCCTGGGCCCCGGCGTTGACGGACGGAAGCGCGGTGGCGACCACGCTCACATTCGCGGCGGACACCGAACCGCCCTCAATGGTGGCGGTGACCGTCGGGCGTGCCTCGACCTTGGCGACGGAGCCGCCGGCCGCGAGGGCGAGCAATCCGCCGGCGACGGAGATGCCGAGCACCTGCGAGTCGATCGTCGTGGTGTCGCTGGCGCTGACGGCGACGTCGCCCGCGGACGTGAGGCGGCTGTTGGTGATGCTGGCGCCCGTCGTGCTGGTGACGGTGTCGCCGGTGCCGGCGCCGCCGCCCGAGACGGAGACGCTGAAGGCCGAGACGCTGCCGGACATGGCGGCGGCGCGCGCGCGGCTCGTCAGGGTCGCGCTCTCGGTCGCGGTGACCGCGACGGAACCCCGGGTCGTGAGACCGCCGGTGGTGCCGAGATTGCGGATGGCGGCCGTGACGTTGTTGGCGATCACGTTGTCCGCCGCCGCGACGGCGAGGGCGAACGAGCCGCTGCCGAAGGTCCCGAACGAGGCCGCGACCGAGGCCGCGCCGGTCTCGACGCTGAGGCTGGACGTGTCGCGCGCCGAGACGGTGACGTTGTTGGCCGTGATCTTGTCGCCCGCCCCGTCGCCGTCGATCGCCGCGCTCACCACCGCACCGATCCGGTTGTGCGTGCCGGCGCCGGCGCCGGCGGCGCTGACGGCGATGGCACCGCCGGAGATCGCCACCGCGCCGGCCGCGACCGTCGCCCGGATGGTCTGGCCGGAATTGGCGGTAACCGACAGGTTGCCGCCGGCCTCGATCGTCGTGTTCTGCGACAGGGCCTCGATGAGGAGCGCGGCCGACTTCGTCGTCTTGTCCTGGCCGTTGACCCGCTGCGTGATCTCGCTGCCGATCAGGTTGGTGGCAACGCCGGTGCCGATGCTGGCCCCGACCGCGACACCGCCGATGCTGACGCCGGCCGCGAGTGCGGCGACCTCCGCCACGATCCGGCTGTTGTTCGCGGCGGCGACCGCCACGTCACCGGCGGCATTCAGGCGGGCGTTGCTGACTCGCGCGCGGGTGGAGCCGCCGATCATGTTGGTGGCGATGGCACCGCCACCGGCCACCGAGACGGCGACGCCGCCGCCCGAGAGCGCCACGGCGGCCGCAGCCACGCGGGCGTTGATGCTGGACCCGCCGTTGTCGGACGGAACCGTGGCTTCGACGCGGATTCCGCCTGTGCTCGTCGTCACGGTGGCCCCGTCGACGATTGCGGTCACGGCGTTGTTGATCACGTTCAGGGCCACAGCGACGCCGATCGCCGGCGCCACGCCGACGGCGCCGCCCGCAGCCGCGATGGCTGCTGCGCCGACATCGACGTTGATCGTGGCCTGATCCTTGGCGCGGACGGTGACGTCTCCGCCCGTGACGTTCGTCGAAGCGCCGGTGATTGCCGCGTTGGTGGCAAAGCTGATCGCGTTGCCCGAGTAGCTGCCCGATCCGGCCACGCCGACCGCGACGGTTCCGCCCGTGGCAACGGCCGAGGCCGCCGCGACGGTCGCGTCGATGGTGCTGGAGGAGGTCGCGGTGACCGCGACCGATCCCTGCGCCGTCGCGACCGTATCGGCGATCAGAGCCTCGACCCTGGCGCCGCCATCGGTGTTGAGCGTCGGCTGATCGAGCCGGTTGCCGTTCGCGTCGGTCGTCTTCCAGCTTCCGATGATGTTCTGGGCGCCCGAGAGGCCGATCGCCACCGGAACGCTGGCGAGACCCGCGCCGCCGCCGGCCGCGGAGAGCGCGACCACCTTGGCGTCGATGTCCTGGCTGCTCTTGGCGCCGACCCGCAGGCCCGCTGCGCTCGTGACGCGGTTGAGGGACGATTGCCCGTTCGCCCGCTCGATCGCCGCGCGGGTGCTCGTGGTGATGACGTTGAGGGCGCCCGCGCCGCCGCCGGCCACCTGCACGCTGACGCCGCCGGCACCGCCGACGCTCACAGAGGCCGCCGTGGCGATCGCCTGGATCGACCCGCTGCTCTCGGCCTCGACCGAAATGTCGCCGGAGGTCGTGGTGACGCCGGTATCGGCGTTGCGGATGAGCGCTTCGACCGTGTTGCCGATGCGGTTGGTCGCCATCGAGACCGAGACCGTGACGCCGACGCTCGCCGCTCCGGCGCCGCCGCCCGCGATGCCCGCCGAACTGACGGAGGCGGTGATCGCGGAAGTGTCCTTGGCCGACACGGCGATCTGCGTCGCCGTGATGCCGGTCGCGCCGTCGCCGTCGATATAGGCGCGCGTCGCGACGGCGATGGTGTTGGACGCACCGGTGCCGGAGCCCGCCACGCTGACGGCCGCCGCGCCGGCTCCCTGGATCGAGGCCGAGACCGCCCCGACATCCGCCCGGATCGTCTGGTTCGAGACGGCGGTCACGTCGAGCGCGGCGTCGGAATCGATGCTCGCATTGCTGAGATAGGCCTGGATCTCGTTGCCGGCACCGATGGTGTTCGCCGCCGCGCCGACGCCGACCGAGACACCGACGCCGGCCGCGCCGCCGCCGCCAGCCGCCGCCGCCGCGGCGATGATCAGGGCCTGGATGTCGGCATTCGAGCCGGCCGACACCGTCGACTTGCCGGCGCGCATGGTCAGCGCGCTGTTGGCGACGAAAGCGTTCGTCCGCACCGTGATGACGTTCGACGCACCGGCACCGCCGCCGCTCACCGAGACGCCCGCGGCACCGCCGCCGCCTATGGAGACCGCCGC
>JAGTAM010000412.1 GCA_023422485.1 Pseudomonadota bacterium
CACCGGCCCCGAGCGCGCCGCCGGCCGCGCCGGAAGCGCCGCAGTCGCGCTGACGCGGGGCGGCAAAGCCGCACCGTCAACGGATAAGACCCTTGCGGCCGGCGCATCGGCCGCGAGGATGGAAGAAACAAATTCCTCAACGGCATGAGGGGGATCGCCCCGTGTCGCCTCCCGTGTGGCCAGCGGGGTGCGGCAACCGTTGCGGTTTGGCGAATCGCTTGAGCCCCTTTATGGACCGAACCCCATGACGCGGTACGTCTTCATCACCGGCGGCGTGGTTTCCTCCCTCGGCAAGGGTCTCGCCTCCGCCGCCCTCGCGGCGCTGCTCCAGGCGCGTGGCTACCGGGTGCGCCTGCGCAAGCTCGACCCGTACCTGAACGTCGACCCGGGCACGATGAGCCCGACACAGCACGGCGAGGTGTTCGTCACCGACGACGGCGCCGAGACCGACCTCGATCTGGGCCATTACGAGCGCTTCACCGGCCTGCCGGCCTCCCGCGCCGACAACGTGACCACGGGGCGGATCTACCTCGACATCATCACCAAGGAGCGGCGCGGCGACTATCTCGGCGCCACGATTCAGGTGATCCCGCACGTCACCAACGCCATCAAGGCGTTCGTGCTCGACGGCAACGACGATTACGACTTCGTGCTCGTCGAGATCGGCGGCACGGTCGGCGACATCGAGGGCCTGCCCTTCTTCGAGGCGATCCGGCAGATCGGCCAGGAGCGCCCGCGCGGCAGCGTCTGCTACCTGCACCTGACGCTGCTGCCCTACATCCCGTCCGCCGGCGAGCTCAAGACCAAGCCGACGCAGCACTCCGTGAAGGAGCTGCGCTCCATCGGCATCCAGCCCGACATCCTGCTCTGCCGCTGCGACCGGCCGATCCCTGTGGACGAGCGGCGCAAGCTCGGCCTGTTCTGCAACGTGCGGGAGAGCGCGGTCATCGAGGCGCGCGACGTCGACACGATCTACGCCGTGCCGCTCTCCTACCGCGAGGCGGGGCTCGATCGGGAGATCCTGGCGCATTTCCTGATGGAGCCCGAGAGCGAGCCGAAGCTCGAGCGCTGGCAGAACATCCTCGAGCGCGTGCGCAACCCCGAGGGCGAGGTCACCATCGCCATCGTCGGCAAGTACACGGGCCTGAAGGACGCCTACAAGTCGCTCACCGAGGCGCTGACCCACGGCGGCATCGCCAACAATGTCCGCGTCAACCTCGAATGGATCGAGGCCGAGGTGTTCGAGCGCGAAGACCCGGCGCCGTTCCTGGAGGGGCTGCACGGCATCCTCGTGCCCGGCGGCTTCGGCCAGCGCGGTGCCGAGGGCAAGATCCGCGCGGCCCGCTACGCGCGGGAGCGCAACATCCCGTATTTCGGCATCTGCTTCGGCATGCAGATGGCGGTGATCGAGGCGGCGCGCTCGCTCGCGGGCATCAAGGACGCCAACTCCACGGAGTTCGGCGAAACCAAGGAGCCGGTCGTCGGCCTGCTCACCGAGTGGATGCGCGGCAACGAGCTGGAGCGGCGCGCGGCCGAGAGCGATCTCGGCGGCACCATGCGGCTCGGCGCCTACAAGGCGACACTCCGCCCGGAGACCAAGATCGCGCAAATGTACGGCGACACCGAGATCTCGGAGCGCCACCGGCACCGCTACGAGGTCAACATGGCCTATCGCGAGTGCCTTGAGGCCAAGGGCCTGCGCTTCTCCGGCACCTCGCCGGACGGTCTCCTGCCCGAGACGGTTGAACACGAGGGCCATCCGTGGTTCATCGGCGTCCAGTTCCACCCGGAGTTGAAGTCGCGCCCCTTCGAGCCGCACCCGCTGTTCAAGGGATTCATCGCCGCCGCGATCGAGCAGAGCCGGCTGGTCTGAACCGAAGAAGGAAGCACGGTTGACGACGATCTCGGGCCTTCCGGCTTTTCTCGCCTACTTCGTCGTCTCCCTCGGACTGACTGCCCTCTACCTCGCGACCTACCTCACCGCGACGGCGCACCGGGAGATCGCCCTGGTGCGTGAGGGCAACCTCGCCGCCGCCCTGGCGCTCGGCGGCAGCCTTCTCGGCTACTCGATCCCGCTCTCGGCCGCGGTGCGCTACGCCGGCTCGCTCCTCGACTGCATCGTCTGGGGTCTCGTCGCCCTCGTGGTGCAGGTCGCGATCTACTGGATGATGCGGCCGTTGCTGCCGAACCTGTCGCGGCGGATCGACGAGGGTGAGACCGCACCGGCCGTGCTGCTCGGGGCTGCCTCCCTGGCGGGCGGCCTCGTGAACGCCGCCTGCATGAGCTACTGACGCCGTGGCGGACGACCGCGAGGCTTCGAAAAATTTCGGGCGGCGCAGGCCGGACGAATCTGTTCGTGCCGTTGCCCCGCCCGACAGAGCCGTCAGCAAGCGCTCGCAGACCGTTTCCACGGTTCTCGTGGCGAGTGCGGGCCTCGCCGCGCTCGGCCTCGGCAGTCTCGACCGGACCGGACCTTCGCGGGACGTCCTCGTCTATGCCGACGCGGAAGCCTGCGCCGCCGATGGCATCCGCCCGGCCGCCGAGTGCCGTGCCGACTATGCCACCGCCCGCGCAGCCTATCCCTCGACCGCGCCGCATTACGGCTCATCGACGGAATGCGAGGGGCACCACGGAACGTCCCACTGCTTGCCGGATCCGAATGCGCCGCCGCGATTCGTTCCCCGCATGGCCGGCTATCTGCTGGGTCGCCGCGCCTCCGATTGGGTGACCCCCGAGCCTGTCTACGACCATCGCCGGGGTCACGGCGGTCATCACGGCGCTTACTGCACCGGATCGGGCGGCAAGGTCTCGACCGGGAGCGGGGGCCACGCCGCTTCGGGCACGCTCAAATCCGCAGCCGCACAACCGACCAAGTTCGGCGGCTTCGGCGGCAGCGGCAAAAGCATCTCCTCGTTCAGTGGCACCTGATGCGCCGCATCGCCTGCGGAGAGCGGCCCGGATGGCGGCAGATCGCGCGGGAGGCGGGCTTCGCCTTCCACACCATCGACGGCGCGCCCTACTGGGATGAGAGCCACGCCTACGCCTTCACGCTGACCGAGATCGAGGCGGCGATCGAGGCGCCGAGCGCCGAGCTGCACGCCCTCTGCCTCGCCTTCGCCGGGGACGCGGTGGAGGACGAGCGCATCCTCGCCTCGCTCGCCATCCCCGAGCCGGTCTGGGACACGGTGCGGACGAGCTGGCGCCGGGGCGATCCGAGCCTCTACGGGCGCCTCGATTTCTCCTACGGCGGGACGGGGCCGGCCAAGCTTCTCGAATACAACGCCGACACGCCGACCGCCCTCTACGAGACCGCCGTGTTCCAGTGGCTCTGGCTGGAACAGGGGCTGAGGGACGGACGCCTGCCACCGGGCAGCGACCAGTTCAACGCGGTCCACGAGCGGCTGATCGCGCGGCTCGCGGAGATCGCGCCACCGGGCCTGTTCGCCTTCGCCGCCGACACGAGCGGGCCTGAGGATCTCGGCACCGCCGGCTACCTTCAGGATTGCGCCGTCCAGGCCGGCTGCGAGACGATCCTGCTCGACCTCGCCCAGATCGGCCTTCGCGCGGACGGTGCCTTCTGCGGGCCGGACGAGCGGGCGTTCGCCACCCTGTTCAAGCTCTACCCCTGGGAATGGGCGTTTCAGGACGCGTTCGGCGCGGCGGTCGCGGCCTCGCCGACGCGCTTTGTCGAGCCGTCCTGGAAGATGGTGCTTTCGAACAAGGGTCTGCTCGCTCATCTCTGGGCCCGCGAGCCGGGCCACCCGAACCTGCTGCCGGCCTTCTTCGAGGATGATCCTGCCTGCGCGAGCCTGGGTGCGTCCGTGCGCAAGCCGCTGCTCTCGCGCGAGGGCGCCAATGTCGAGATCTTCTCAGCCGAGGGCGCGCGCATCGCGGGTGAGCCCGGCCCCTACGGCGCGGAGGGCTCGATCCGGCAGGGCTTGGCGGAACTGCCGTGCTTCGACGGCCGCCGTCCGCTCATCGGCGCCTGGATCGTCGGCGACGCGCCGGCCGGGCTGTGCATCCGCGAGTCGGACGGTCCGATCACCGGCGACGGCGCTCTGTTCGTGCCGCACCTGATCGAGCCGGCTTGATCGCTTTCGTGAAAAGAGGGGTCGGATAGGCCCCGGCCCCTCTCGCCATCGCAGGTGTACCGCTCAGCGGCCGGCGGCGCTGTTGCCGCCCCCGGCGCTGCCCGCGCCGCCGCCCATGGTGCCGCCGGGCGCCTTGCCGGTGGTCGAGCCCGTCGTGGCACCCGGAGCCATGGTGCCGGTCGAGCCGGCGCCCGTTCCGGTGGTGGGCCGCATGCTGTCGCCGGTGTTGTTCCGCATCGGGCTCGCGCTGTCCGTGGTGCCGCCGGTCCCGCCCTTGCCGGTGCTCGACTGGGCGAAGGCCCCGCCGGACACGGCGACGGTCAGCGCAGCGGCCAGAGCGATGGTTTTGATCGGCATGGCTCGTTCCTTCCCTGGTTTTGTTCGCGGAGAACGAACCCGTTGCTCGGCGTATGGTTCAGAGCCGATCAATTTCCCCTGGCGCTTCGCGGGCGAGCGGCCGCGACGCTGCGTCCGCCCTCCCGAAGCGCCGCGCGACCCTATATGCTGCGATGCCGTGACCGAGATCCTGTTCTACCACCTCCAGCGCCAGCCCCTCGAGAAGGTGCTGCCGAGCCTCGTCGAGAAGTCGCTGGAGCGCGGCTGGCAGGCGGCCATCCAGGCGGTGAGCGAGGAGCGGCTCCAGGCCCTCGACGACGGCCTCTGGACCTACACCGACGAGAGCTTCCTGCCCCACGGCACGGACCGCGACACCGACGCGGCGACCCAGCCCGTGGTCCTGACCCTGCGCGAGAGCAACCCCAACGCCGCCTCGATCCGCTTCCTCGTGGAGGGCGCCGGGCTGCCCGAGGATGCGGAGAGCTACCAACGGATCTGCATCCTGTTCGACGGCACCGATACCGACGCGCTGCTGCATGCCCGGGAGCAGTGGCGCGGCGCCAAGGCCGCCGGCCACGCGGTCGCCTACTGGCAGCAGGACGAGAGCGGACGCTGGACCAAGAAGGCGTGAGATCG
>JAGTAM010000417.1 GCA_023422485.1 Pseudomonadota bacterium
GATCCTTGTGGGTCTCGATCGCCAGCCGCACGGCCTGCGCCTTGCGGGCGAGGCCGGCCGCGTCGAGCCCGGTGCCGCGCCCGACCCAGTGCTCGGCCTCGCCTCCGTAGAGCGCGGCGTAGATCGCCGCCGCGACCGTGGTGTTGCCGATGCCCATCTCGCCGACCGCGAGGCAATCGGTGCCCGCGGCCACTGCCTCCATGCCGAAGGCCATGGTGGCCACGCAGCCCTTCTCGTCGAGCGCGGGGCCGGAGCAGATGTCGCCGGTCGGCAGATCGACGGCGAGGTCGAACACCCGGAAGCCGAGGCCGTAGGCGGCGCAGAGCTGGTTGATCGCCGCGCCCCCGGCGGCGAAATTTTCCAGCATCTGTCGGTTGACCGCGGCCGGGAAGGCCGAGACGCCGCGCTCCACCACGCCGTGGCTGCCGGCGAAGACGCAGACCATCGGCCGGTCCAGGGTGGGCTTGGCCTTGCCCTGCCACGCACCGAGCCATTCCACGAACGCTTCGAGCCGCCCGAGCGACCCCGGCGGCTTGGTGAGCTGCGCGTCGCGCGCGCGGATCGCGGCGACGGCGTCCCCGTCGGGGCCGGGCATCTCGGTGAGCAGGCGGCGGATGTCGGCGAAGGGGGAGGCGGCTTGGTCTGAGGTCATGGGAGATCTCGTGCGCGTCGGGGGCGGGGACACCGCGAAAGGAGGTCGCCCGATCGGCGCGGGAATTGCCACCAGATAGACGACGGCGCCGCGTAGCAGGCAGGAGGCCCCCGGCGCTATAGAAGCGGATGGGCCCGCGGGTCCAGGCGGCCGGACGAAGGGGGGACGGAATGATCGAGCGCAGCGGCCGCGATCCTGGACCGCCCTTTCCCGGCGCGGACTGGGTCTACGACCTCGCCGCCTGCCTCCGCTTCTTCACCCGCCTGCCGATCCCGCCCCTGCCCGACGAGCCGGCGCCCCATGCCGCACCGGATTTCCGCACCGTGCCGCGGGTGCTGCCGCTGGCCGGGCTGATGATCGCGTTGCCGGCCGCCCTGGTGCTGGTGCTGGCCTGGGAAATCCGGCTCGGGCCGTTCGTGGCCGCTGCGCTCGCCCTGGTCGCCCTCGCCCTCATCACCGGTGCCATGCACGAGGACGGTCTCGCCGACGTCGCCGACGGGTTCGGCGGCGGGCAGAGCCGCGAGCGCAGCCTGGAGATCATGCGCGACAGCCGCATCGGCGCCTATGGCGGCACCGCGCTGTTCCTCGGGCTGGCGCTGCGGGCGGCGATGCTCGCGACCCTGCTCGACCGCTCCGGCATGCTCGCCGCGGTCGCGCTCCTCTTCGCCGCCGGCCTATCGCGGACCGCGGCGCTGATCCCTCTCGCGATCCTCGATCCCGCCCGTCCCGGCGGCGCGGGTGCCGCCGTCGGCCGGCCCAGCCGCGCCACGCTCGGAATTGCCGGGCTGTTCTGCCTGATCCTGGCCGGGATCGCGGCTGCCCTCGGCCTGCCGCTGCTCGGCCTCGTCCTCGCACTGATCCTCGCGCCGCTGGCGGCCTTCGGCCTGAGCGCGCTCGCCGAGCGGAAGATCGGCGGTCAGACCGGCGACGTCGTCGGCGCCTGCCAGCAGGTCGGCGAGATCGCGGTGCTGCTGGCTCTGGTGGCGGCGACGGCGTAGGCGAGGACGCACGATGCTGAGGATCCTCCGTCGGCTCCTTGCCGGCCGTCGGGCCAAGGCGCAGGCCCGGATGCCCTCCGAGACGCCTGTCGAAAAAATCGACCGTGCCGACACGGCCGAGCAGATCGAGATCCTGGCCCGCGGCGGCTTCGAGACCGAGGCCTCGACGCGCGAGACGATCCTCGACGCGTACCTGAACCCCGACGCGATCGATCCCGACGATCGCCGCTGGGTCGAGGCGGAGGTGGCCCGCGCCTTTGCGCGCAAGCGTGCCGCCGAGGCGACGTGGCCGCTGGAGACGGATTTCGACCGACTCGCCATCGCCTTCGACAGACTCGATGCCACCGGCATCATTGCGCTGCACTGTGCCGGCTACACCCGCTCCGACGGGATTTCGGACGCGGCGGAGGTCTATCACCGGCGCAAGGAGCGCGGGCGCGTCTCGCGCGGATTCGTGTTCTACCACGGGCAGGACGTCGAGGCGGTCGTCTTCGACCAGGGACTCTACCTCGCCTTCGGCTCGTTCGACGACCGCGACGAGACCATGGCGGCCATCGCCGCCGAGATCGTGGCGGCCGTGGAGGCGCAAGGGTTGCGGACCCGGTGGGAGGGCGACGTGGGTACGCGCATCCTTGTCCACCCGATCCAATGGTTGAAGCGCAGCCCGTCCGACGACCCGCGGGAGGCATGACCTTGCCGGCGAGGTCTTGATTCACGGCCCCGCTCCGTCCCATCTGCACGGACGATGCTGGCGACTCCTTCGAACAAACCCTCCTCACCCTGCACCAAGGTCTGCGTGCTCGATGCCGTGACCGGCCTGTGCGAGGGCTGCGGGCGCACACGCGAGGAGATCGGGCTGTGGGGTTCGCTCTCCGAGCCGCAGCGTCTGGCGGTCATGGCGGTGCTGCCCGAGCGGCTACGCCGGGCCTACCCTCAGCGGGAGATCCGCGCGTGATGATGTGGGCCGGCCTCGCCATTCTCGGGATCGGCCTCGTCGTCCTGATCGCCAACCACGATGGCGGCCCGGTGATGGGGCTCGATTCGGATCAGGTCGCCGGCCTCGTCTCGGCGACGGCGCTGCTGCTGCTGCTCACCGCCGGACGCTGGCGGCAGGCGCTCGCCATGCCGGGCAAGACCCTGAACGCGATCCTGATCTGGCTCGCCATCGGCGCTGTGATCGTCATCGGTTACACCTACCGCGACGACGCGCAGCAGGTCGGCGCCAACGTGGTCGGGGCGCTGCGCCCCGGCACCGCCGTGCTCGGTCCCGGCGGCGAGGTGACGATCACCCGCCGCTCCGACGGCGACTTCTCGGTACTGGCGGAGGTGAATGGCCGTTCCGAGGAGCGCTTCGTCTTCGACACGGGGGCGAGCAGCGTCGTGCTCACCGCCACAACCGCCGAGCGGCTCGGCATCCGCCCGCCGGAGAGCGCCTTCACCCAGCGCGTCTCCACCGCCAACGGCACCGCGCTGACGGCGCCGATCCGGCTCGACTCGATCACGGTCGGGCCGATCACGGAGCGCAACGTCAACGCGATGGTGAGCCGGCCGGGCGCGCTGACCACCAACCTGCTCGGCCAGAGCTTCCTCGATCGGCTGCCCTCCTACGAGGTACGCGGCGACCGGTTGATCCTGCGCAGCCGCTGACCGCGCTTCCCAACGGCGCCCGCCTCCGCAATCGCTTCGGCTTAAGCAGTCGATTCTGACATCAAGCCCCTGGCTTGTTTCTTGCGTGAAATAGTGAACCGCAGCCACGGAAAAATCGTTTGAACGGCTCAGCCTTCCCAGGCGGGCGATCGGCCCGGCCCACGGAAGGCTTTGAGGGGAGCGTATCGAACGGAGAGACCCTGACCGTGACCACTCCTGCCTTCCCCGTCATCCGGCGCCTTTCCCTGGCCGCCGGGTTGTCGGCTGCGCTTCTCGCGCTCGCGCCGTCGGCGGCTTCCGCCCAATCCGTCGCCCCGCCGGTCGTCGAGGCCCCCGCCATCGAGGCACCGACTCCGCCCGATCTCGGCAACGGACTGCCGCAAGGCGCACTGGTCTTTCACGGCAATTACTGTGGCCCCGGCAGCCGCGGCGCCGGACTTCCTCCGGTCGATGCCCTCGACCGGGCCTGCATGCACCACGATGCCTGCTCGCCGCCGGTGGGACAGGGGCTGCCCACCTGCTCCTGCAACGACAGGCTGGCGCGGGAGGCCACCGTGGTGGCCCGCACGCGGCGGATCAGCGATGAATTGCGGACCGCAGCGCAGTTCGTCGCCATCGGCGCGAAGGCTCTGGCCTGCGAACCCTGATCGGATTCGCCCGTCATCGGGTGCCGGCTCGGAACACCCGTTCCGCACCGATACCGTGACGTTCATCTGAGCATCTCCCGCAAATCTCCCGCTGCGCCGTCACCGCCAGAGAGACAACAGTCGGCGACCGAGAGCTTTGTCAGGCCCGCCTAGAGCATCGTCCTGGATATCGGATCCAGGACGATGGTCTAGTTCATTGTTTTCGCACCGTCTTTTTCCCGAAAGCCGGTGACCACCTTTCGGAACGATGCTCTAGGTCGCCTCGGGCGGGTCCATGGGAATGCCCAGCGCGTCGAGGCCTTCCTCGAGCAGCGAGGCCCCGTCCGGCGTGCCGAGCAGTTCGCGCATCACCGTATCGCCCGCCGCCTCGCGCTCCTTGGCGAAGGCAACCGCCGTGCGCCACTCCGCCGCCTCGTAGTCGCCGCGGCCGATATAGAGCAGCGCTCCCAGATCGGCGCGCTCGTCCTCGTTGAGCCCGGCGATCATGCTGCGGATCTCCTGCTCGGTGGCGTCGTCGGTGCCGCTCGTCAGGATGTCGATCGAGCCGTCATCGGTCGGGTTGGAGCCCGAATCCGGATCGGTCACGCCTTCCTTCACCTCGACCGCCCGCAGCCGGAGGATGATGTCGGTGACCTTGTCGAGGGCGATGTCCATACGTCACTCCAGCTTCGACGGCCCCCCGGGGAGGGCGGCGCGTCGGGTTCGAACGGAACGCGCGGGATCCGTCGCGGGCGTCCGGACGAGCCCGTGACCTCGGGCCGCAACGGGGCGCAGAGCCTCGACAACCCGCGGCGTGGCCGTTGGTTCGGCGCGGCCGGCGCGCCATGCGGGACAGGGGGGGCGGGGAACCGGCGGCGGGGCCGCCCGCGAAGCGTCAGGCGCGGGGCGGATACCCGCCCGTCTCGGCCGGTACGGTCCGCGCCGGTCGCTCCTCTTCCCGCCGGTGCCACATCAGGAGGAGGGCGGAAACCACGAGCCAGGGGCCGGCGATCCCGATGAAGAACGACATGGGCGCATCTCCCGCGCGGCGGCCTCCGTGGGTGCGAGAGAACCCGTTCCGCGC